>CAYXLA010000045.1:0-14880 GCA_964465765.1 uncultured Bacteroidaceae bacterium
GGTACTGACAATCCTCATGTCCTTTAGCGCGTGTACCTCTTCGAGGCACATGTGGAGTGCTTACATGGGCCCCAGACTGCGGTCGCTACTCTCCCTTAGTCTGGGTTACTCGTTAGTGTACCTCTTCGAGGCACCACGTCCTCTCGATGTCCATATCCTATAGATGAAATATAGTCCGCGGAACTTAGACGGAACTGACGCCTGCGGCACACCGATTTTACCACGTTCTCTCAATGCCTTTCACGCAACACATAACACGCAGCACGCTTAACACAGCACGCAACACGTTAATTTACCTCTCCGAGGTACCACATCCGCTCAATCCAGATAGGATTCCACTTATGTAATGATGCTCCAATGCACCACACACACTGAAGTTGTATGCCCTATAAGTGTAAGCATCCTGCTGTGGTGCCTCGAAGAGGTACACTAACGAGTAACCCCAGCCTAAGCGCAGCGCAGACTGGGGATAGGAGTGATAACATATTCCCGTGCCTCGGAGAGGTACACGCGCCACAGGATATGACAGATTTCACTGTCCCACTATATTCCTACTGATCCATCACTATGGCTCTCTGCGACCACGTTGATTTACTCCTGCCACACTATACCATAATAAAAAAAGAAGGGATGCCTAACGGCATCCCTTCATGGCTTCTGCTCTTCCTCTTGGACTTGAACCAAGGACCCTCTGATTAACAGTCAGATGCTCTAACCGACTGAGCTAAGGAAGAATTTGCTCTTAATTCTCTCAAATGCGGTGCAAAAGTAATGGGTAGTTTTCAATTATGCAATATCTTTGTGACAAAAATTTACGGCAATAATACAAGCAACACTTATGAGACGTTTGCGAAACAGATATACGGCAGCTATCGTGGCAGTATGTGCCTTGGCTGCAACAGCATTCTATGGGTTCGACAATGGCGAGAGCCATGACTTCAAGATTGCTAAGAACCTCGACATATTCAACTCCATTATAAAGGATCTCGACATGTTCTATGTCGATTCGCTCGATCCTCAGCAGGTCATACAGACAGGCATCAACAGCATGCTCTACTCTCTGGACCCCTACACGGCATACTATCCTGAGGACGAACAGTCGGAGCTCGAGCAGATGCTGCGCAATACCTATGGCGGTATAGGTTCGGTCATTACATGGAACGACAAGCTGAAACGTTCGGTCATAAGTGAACCTTACGAGGGCAAGCCTGCTGCCGAGGCAGGACTGAAGGTAGGAGATGTGCTGATGGAGATTGACGGACAAGACCTTGAAGGTAAGAACAATCAGGATGTAAGCGACCTGCTTCGCGGACAGGCTGGTACTAAGCTTACCATAAAGGCACAGCGTCCAGGTACTGACGACCCGATTACTATTGAGCTTACACGCCGTTCGATAGAGTTGCCGCTGATAACCTACTATGACAAGTTGGACGACAACGTGGGATATATCAGTCTGAACAGCTTCTCCGGCAATCCATCCAGAGAGTTCAAGCGTGCGTATGAGGACCTGAGGCGTAGAGGCATCACTTCGCTCGTGATAGACCTGCGCGACAATGGTGGTGGTCTGCTTGATGAGGCAGTGGAGATAGTGAACTTCTTCGTGCCAAAGAACAAGGTGATAGTGACCACTAAGGGCAAGAACAAGCAGTCGGATGCCACATACAAGACCTTGCGCGAGCCTATAGACACAGACATACCCGTGGCTGTGCTTGTGAACAGCGGCACGGCATCGTCGTCGGAGATTATGGCTGGCTCACTGCAGGACATGGACCGTGCGGTGATAATAGGCACACGTACCTTTGGCAAAGGATTGGTGCAGACAACACGCCCATTGCCTTATGGTGGCACAATGAAGGTCACAACATCGAAATACTACATACCCAGTGGACGTTGTGTGCAGGCTATAGACTACTCGCACCGCAATGCCGATGGCAGCGTGGGACGTATAGCCGACAGCTTGACGACGGTGTTCCACACGGCAGCAGGACGTATCGTTCGTGATGGTGGAGGCATCATGCCCGACATTGAGGTTCAGCAAGACACGGTGCCAAATATCGTCTATTACCTGACACGCGACAATCTGATATTCGACTATGCTACGCAGTATTGCCTCAAGCACCCGTCTATAGCTCCTGCCAAGGAGTTCCAGCTGACCGATGCCGACTATAAAGACTTCAAGGACATGGTGCAGAAGGCAGACTTCAAGTATGACCAGCAGAGCGAACGTCTGCTGAAGAACTTGAAGGAGATGGCAGAGTTTGAGGGCTACATGACCGATGCCAAGGATGAGTTTGCTGCACTTGAGAAGAAGCTGCAGCACAACACCGAGCGCGACCTCGACCACTTTGCCAAGGACATACGCAAGCAGATATCCTACGAGATTGTACGCCGCTACTACTACCAGAAGGGCGGAATGATAGAGCAGCTGAAGACAGACCGCGACCTGAAGGAGGCATGTGCCATACTGAAGGATGCGGCAAGATATAAGTCGCTGCTAAGTGCTCAGGCGGAGTAACAGCAGGGCGAGAGTGCTTACTTGTTATCGCTCTCGATAAGTTGAAGCAGATGTTCCACAGCCTCAGCTTCGGGGATGTTGCGCTCCACACACTCTTTCTTACGGTAGAGGCTGACGTGTCCGCGTCCGGCACCTACATATCCGTAGTCGGCATCAGCCATCTCGCCAGGACCGTTGACAATACATCCCATGATGCCAATCTTCAATCCCTTGTACTGTGATGTCGCTGCCTTGATGCGTGCGATGGTGTCTTGCAGGTTGTAGAGCGTGCGTCCGCAGCCAGGACAGGAGATATATTCCGTCTTGCTCATGCGCAGTCGTCCTGCCTGAAGAATGCTGAAGGCAATGCTGTCGACACGTTCGTCGGCGATGTCTCCGTTGTTGAACAGCATCAGACCGTCGCAGAAACCGTCGAACACCAGCGGTCCCATGTCGATGGCAGCGTGTATCTCGAGGTCTTCTTCTGTGGTGTCGGCATAGGTCTGAATGATGACCATGGGGTTGTCGAGCCCTTCAAGCATGAGCTTATGTGCAATGGCACGCAGCTCGCCGGCACGGTTGAGGTGCTTGCTGGAGCATAGCAGTACCACTTCTGGATGACGGTGCAGGCAGGAGAGAATCTCGTCGTCGAGGTCGGCATAGGTGATGAACAGGAACTTCATTGGTGCCGGACACATGCCGATGAAGGGCAGGTGCTCGCGACTGTAGGCAGGCCATGTGCCTGTCTGTCCGGTCCACACGTCGGAGTCGACGATATATTGCATGCCGGGATGCTTGCCGTCGGGCAAGGCCTTACCGATATAGACGTAGTCGGGAACGGCAGAGCCGAACTGCTGCTTGCCTCTGAGTCGTGCGGCAATGACCACCGGCACATGATTGCCACCGATGTTGCGCACCGGCGACGTCTTGCGACGTGACGGGTGCAGATAGTCGTAGGCAGGCGATGTAGCGGCATAGATGTGTTGCTGCAGCTGGCGCAGACCGACGTAGTCGCGTATCTTCGCTGCCACAGGAATCTCTGCCTCGGGAGCTTCACTCAGAGAGACACGTATGGTGTCGCCCAGTCCGTCGGACAACAAAGCGCCTATGCCAAGAGCAGACTTTATGCGTCCGTCCTCGCCCTCACCGGCTTCGGTGACGCCGAGGTGCAGAGGGAAGTGCATGTCTTCCTTGTCCATCACACTGACCAGCAGTCGCACTGTGCGCACCATTACCGATGCGTTTGATGCCTTGATGGATATGACGACATCGGTGAAGTGCTCGCTGACGCAGATGCGCAGGTATTCCATGCACGACTCAACCATGCCCTCGGGCGTATCTCCATAGCGTGACATGATGCGGTCGCTGAGTGAGCCGTGGTTGACACCAAGCCTGATGGCTGTGTGATGCTCCTTGCAGATGTTGAGGAAGGGAATGAAGCGGTCGCGAATCTTCTGCAGCTCCTGTGCATACTCCTCGTCGGTGTATTCGAGATGCTTGAATGTGCGTGCGGCATCAACATAGTTGCCCGGGTTGATGCGCACCTTCTCGGCATAGAGTGCAGCCACGTCTGCGACATTGGCATTGAAATGCACGTCGGCAACGAGTGGTACCTGGCAACCGCGTTCGCGCAGTGCGGCATTGATGTTCTTCAAGTTCTCGGCTTCGGCACGTCCTTGCGTAGTGAGACGCACATATTCTCCTCCTGCCGCAACGATGCGAAGCGTCTGTTCGACACACGCCTCGGTGTCGCGCGTTGAGGTGTTGGTCATACTCTGTAGGCGTATAGGATAAGAGCCGCCCAATGGGGTGGCTCCTATGTTTACTACGTTGGTGTGACGGCGTCGGTAATTGAAGTAATCCACTCTTTCCGTTCCTTTCGTTGTGTGCGGTCTTCTGTTGTCAGTTGACCTTATATTCGTATTTCACCTCACGGAGGCTCTCGTTTGCCTTGTCAATCTTCTGTCTCAGGCCTTCCTTATAGTCCTTGAGCCGTGCGGCAATGGCTTCGTCAGACAGTGCAAGCATCTGCACAGCCAGTATTGCGGCATTGAGTGCACCGTTTATAGCCACTGTGGCTACCGGAATGCCCGGAGGCATCTGCAGGATGGAGTATAGTGCATCGACACCGTCGAGCACTGAACCCTTGATGGGAACACCAATGACTGGCAGTGTGGTGTTGGCTGCGATGACACCGGGGAGTGCTGCAGCCATGCCTGCACCTGCAATGATTACCTTAACACCACGTGATGCTGCGTTCTTTGAGAACTGTTCCACAGCGTCGGGAGTGCGGTGTGCCGATAGGGCATTCATCTCAAACGGCACGTGCATGTCGTTGAGGAAAGCTGCCGCCTTCTCCATTACGGGAAGGTCGGACGTGCTGCCCATGATTATGCTTACTGAAGGCATTGACATAGCTCAAGCTTTTGGACGATGGGACTCAGGCGTTGATGAGTGCCTTGTATTCGTCTGCAGAGAGCAACTCGCCATAGTTGGCATCGGCTGCAGGCTTAATCTTGATGAGCCAGCCCTTGCCATAAGGGTCTTGGTTGACCAGTTCTGGGTGGTCGGCAAGCTCTTCGTTCTGCTCGAGCACCTCGCCGCCAACGGGCATGAAGATGTCTGATATGGTCTTTACAACCTCTATTGTGCCAAAGGTATCGCTTGCCTCAAGGGTCTCGCCAACCGATGGTATGTCGATGAAGACTATGTCGCCAAGCTGGTCTTGTGCGTAGTCTGTGATGCCGACGTAGGCGATGTCGCCCTCAACGCGAATCCACTCGTGTTCTTTGGTGTACTTGATGTTGTCAGGGAAGTTCATAGTTTTCTGCTTATTACGTTTTATAGATTCTCTGTGTGCAAAGGTATTCAAAGGCTATGGGATGTGCAAATTTTAGTTGTACAAGATTTGCCCTCGATGGACATGCATCAGAACAGCAGGAAGCGGAACAGACTGTTGTAGTAGGGGTTGAGTATTAGTGCCCCACACAGCAGTCCGAGCAGGAAGCCGAAGATGACTTCGCCAAGGCTGTGGTGTTGCTGTATGATGCGTGCCGACCCTACGATGCCTGCAATGATGATGAGCAGGCAGAGCCACCAGGTGGGGTTATAGCCAAAGATGTTGCTGAATGCCACTATGCCGCTGATGGTGGAGCCGGCTCCTGCCATGTGTATGCTGAGTCGCCAGCGCAGGTTGACGATGATGCAGACAATCATCATTATCAGTGCGGTGAGTATGATGCCAATCATGTACCATGGGATGTTGAGCCGTCGCATCATGACAAGGCAGAAGACGTAGGACATGAAGTGCAGTCCAAGGGATATGAAGCGCGGCTCGCGGCGCACCATGTAGTCGGCAGTGTAGCCGTTGATCTTGCGGAACAGAAACACGGTGAGCGTAGGCAGGAAGATGGTGAAGCAGTAGACCAAGGCCAGCACAGTGAACTTGTAGCGCAAGGGCATGATGCGCATGTAGGAGAACAGGAAGAGTACGAGAAATGCCAGAAACGAGATGTAGTGTGGCGAGAATAGTTTTGATATGATTCTTGCCATACGTAGCAATACGCGTTCTGTCTTGACGATTCCTGTCATCTGATGCAGTGCTTTTAGTATTCTAATCCAGTGCTTTTAGTGTTCTAATCCAATGCTTTCCGTGTAGTAAACCAGTGGCTTTCGAGTCGTAACGCAATGCTTTTTCATCTGCGAAGTCGTGCCACGGGTATGCCGAGCTGTTGGCGATACTTGGCAATGGTGCGGCGTGCTATGGGGAAGCCTTTCTCCTTAAGCAACTTCTCTATCTCATCGTCGGTCAATGGGTTCTGAGGGTCTTCTCCTTCAATGAGCTCCTGCAGTGTACTCTTTATCTTGCGAACGGACAGCTCCTCACCATCTTGTGTGGTGTAGCCATCGCTGAAGAAGAACTTCAAGGCGAAGATGCCGAAGTCGGTCTGCGCATACTTGCTGTTGCTGACGCGCGATATGGTGGATATGTCCAGTCCTGTCCGTTGTGCCACATCTTTCAGTATCATCGGCTTGAGCAGCGACTCGTCTCCTTCAAGGAAGAAGGGCTTCTGCATGTCGATAATGGCCTGCATGGTCACGGTCAGTGTGTGTTGACGCTGCTTGACGGCATCGATGAAGCTCTGTGCCGAGTCCAACTTCTGCTTGAGGAATGTCAATGCATCTTTCTGTTCGCGTGTCTGCTTGCCCGACTTACGTCCTTGTTCCGACAGCATGTCTACATAATCGCGGTTCAGACGCAGCTCAGGTACATTGCGACTGTTGAGTGTAAAGCTGACATTGCCATCATCGGTAGTGACGATGAAGTCGGGCACAATGTGTTGCAGGTTCTTGCCTAATGTCTCGCCCATCGATGCTCCTGGACGCGGATTAAGCTTAGTCAGACTGCGCATTGCTTGCTGAAACTCCTCCTCACTAATGCCAAGACGTTGCTGTATGCGGTCCCAACGTTTGCGGGTGAAGTCGTCGTAGTAGTCGCGTATAATGGCCTGCTGAAGGTCCAGTGTATTGGTATCTTCCTCTCCCTGACTGCGTTTGCGGTCTATCTGTAACAGCAGACATTCCTGCAACGTACGTGCTCCGATGCCAGGAGGGTCGAGGCTCTGTATGGTACGTATGGCTTCTTCCAGCTCGGCGTCGGTAGCTTCTATGCCTGCATAGATGGCAAGCTCGTCGGATATGTCGCGCAAGGACTTACGCAGCAGACCGTCATCGTCGAGTGAACCAAGTATATATTCTGCCAGTTCGCGTTGCCGTTCATTCACGAGTAGTTCGGCAAGCTGTGACTTCAGATTCTCATAGAATGAGGTAGCTGCACTGAAGGGAATCTCTTCTGCACGTTCTTCGCGACTGCTGTTATGGTCCTGAAGCTTGTAGTCGGGGATGTCATCTGCGTCGCGGTAGTCGTCAAGAGCATTATACTCCATGTCGCCTTCCTCGGCATCATCGTCATGGTTCTCTCCCTCCGTAGGCTCGGTATCTTCGGCCGTCTCGTCACGTCCTTCCTCTAAGGCAGGATTCTCGAGCAGCTCGGTATGCACACGGTCTTCGAGCTCCACGGTTGGAAGCTCAAGCAGCTTGACAGCAAGAATCTGCTGTGGCGATAGCGTCTGTACCTGCTGCTGTGTCTGTACCTGCGACTGTTTTGAATACTGCTGTGCCATCGTTCGACGATTACACCTTATTATATATAGTGACTGACTATACCTTATTATATATAGGCCGACTACTCCTTATTATATATAGTGACTGACTACACCTTATTATATATAGGCGAATCACTCCTTATTATATATAAGGTGTCATGGACCGCAAAGGTACAGAATACTTCTTTACGTCGCAATCAGTTCAGCCTACTCATTCCTTGACTCTTCAAAGTAAAAAAGGGCGCACTGCAATGTTGCTTGCAACGCGCCCTTCTCGTGTAAAGTTATGTAATCTGTGTAAATCCTATGTTTACTTGCTTACGACTACTGCGGTAGACTCTGCAGGCTTGTCGCCAATCTTGCTTGTCTTCTTCATCACTGTGTATGCAATAGGTGATGCAACGAACAGTGAAGACAGTGTACCGAAGACTACACCAAGTATCATGGCGAATGCGAAGCTACGTATAGACTCGCCGCCAAGGATGAAGATGCAGAGCAATACGATCAATGTGCTGACTGATGTATTCACGGTACGTGCCAGTGTGGAGTTGAGTGAGCTGTCGAACAACTGCGTCAGTCCACGACGGCTGTACAGCTTGGTATACTCACGTACACGGTCGAAGATAATCACCTTATCGTTGATGGAGTAACCAATGGCAGTCAGGATGGCACCGATGAATGTCTGGTCTATCTCGAGTGAGAACGGCAGTATGCCCCAGAACATTGAGTATGCACCAAGAATGATTGTCGTATCCAGTACCAGTGCCAATGTAGCACCGATGGTGTATGCGATGTTGCTGAAACGTACCAAGATGTACAGGCCAATGGCAATCAGTGCGAGGATGACCGACCAGATAGCTGAGTACGTGATGTCTTCGGCTATGCTCGGACCTACCTTCTGTGAACTGATGATGCTACCACCGGTGTAGTTATCGCGGTCGATGAAGGTCTCGAGAGAGATGTTGTGTGTCAGCAACGGCTTCAGTGCTTCATAGAGCAGAGCCTCTATCTCACCGTCAATCTCCTGCCCGCTCTCGTTGATACGGTAGTTAGTACTGATACGAACGGTACGTCCGTCGGTACCGACAGCGATAACGCTGACGTTTGCCTCTTCAAACTTATCTGCAACAAGGCTACGTACCTGTTCCGGTTCTACAGCCTCTTCGAACTGTACGTTGAAGTTACGTCCACCTGTGAAGTCGATGCTACGGCTGAAACCACGTATCACCATGAAGCCAACGCAGAGGATGAAGATGCCACTTGCAACTGCAAGAGCCGTCTTGCGACGTTCCATGAATCCGAAGTGTGCATTAGCCATAAGGTTCTTCGATATAGGCGTAGTGAACGAAAGGTTCAGCAACTTGTCACGACTCATGAAGTGGTCGTAGATGAGGTGCGTTACGAATACGGCTGTGAAGAACGATATGATGATACCGATGATAAGCGTTGTGGCAAATCCACGGATAGGTCCTGTACCGAAGTTGAACAGGATGACACCAGTGATGATAGTCGTGAGGTTAGAGTCGAAGATTGCGCTGAAGGCATTCTTATAACCTGCAGTCAGTGCATCCTTGACGCCCTTACCGCCACGAAGCTCCTCCTTAGTACGTTCATAGATAAGCACGTTGGCATCGACCGCCATACCGAGCGTAAGCACGATACCTGCGATACCCGACATGGTCAATGCTGCTTGGAACGATGCAAGGATACCCAATGTGAAGAACAGGTTCAGGATCAGTGCACAGTTGGCAACCATACCAGGGACCAGTCCGTACATAGAGCACATATATGCCATCAGCAGGATAAGAGCCACGATGAACGAAATGATACCGGCATTGATTGATGCCTGTCCCAGTGAAGGTCCTACGATGTCTTCCTGTACGATGTGTGCAGGTGCAGGCATCTTACCAGACTTGAGCACGTTTGCCAAGTCCTTAGACTGCTCGGGAGTGAAGTTACCTGTAATCTCAGAGCTACCGCCTGTGATCTCAGAGTTGACACGCGGAGCGGAGTAAACATAACCGTCGAGTACGATGGCTATGCTGCGACCGATGTTCTGCTTGGTCAGCTGTGCCCAACGACGAGAACCGTCGGAGTTCATTGTCATGCCGACAGCAGGACGTCCGTATTGGTCGTACTGGTCTTGTGCATCTACCACAACGTCGCCTTCAAGAGGAGCCTTGTCGTTACGCTGTGTCGACTTGATGCCATAGAGTTCGAATGTCTGCTTCTTAGGATCGAGGTCTGTAGGCGATACGCCCCACTTCAGGCGCAGGTCCTTAGGCAGCTCTGCTATCACCTCTGGCATCTCAAGATAGCGGTTAATCTGTGCTGTGTCCTTATAGCTTGCATATCCCACGATGCTACCCTGTCCGTTGTAGACCTGCAGGATAGACAGCAGCGGGTGTTCTTTCTTTATCTGCTCAAGGTCAGCATCGGTGCTCGTGCTTGTACCACGGATAGCAGCGACGATGCTGTCGGATGTGCTTGTCGTTGTTGCCTGTGCCACAGCTTCAGTAGCTGTAGTGTCTGCAGCGGCAGTTGTAGTGCTCAGGATATTGTGCAGACGAATGTCGGCAGCCTGCAGATATGAAGCAACCTCAGAACCTTCATAGGTCTCCCAGAACTCCAGATTGGCAGAACCCTGCAACAGCTTACGTACACGTGCCGGCTCCTTGATACCAGGAAGTTCGACCATGATACGTCCCATCTTGTCCTCCAAGCGCTGGATGTTAGGCTGTACAACGCCGAAACGGTCGATACGAGTACGGAGCACATTGAAAGAGTTGTCGACTGCAGCCTGAACTTCAGTACGCAGCACGCGCTCAACCTCAGCATCGGTCGACTGTTGTGTCACCTTATCCTTGAACTGTTGTGTGGCGAAGATCTGTGCCAATGGCTGTCCAGGAGCCAAACTATGATACTCGCGGATGAAGAGTGTGATAACGTCGTCCTGACTGTTGACAGCCTCTTTTGCCGCATTGTTCAGAGCCTCGTTGAATTTCTCGTCTGTCTTGTTGTCGGAGAGAACTCTGATTACATCGGGTACCGATACCTCAAGAATGACGTTCATACCACCCTTGAGGTCCAGACCTAAGCCAATCTCCATCTCGCGGCAGTCTTTCAGCGTCCAGTTACCAAAGTAGACCTTCTCGTTGTTGAGAGAGTCAAGATATTCCTGCTCCAGCTGTGCATCACCATTCGCATACTGCTCTGCCTTGTTAGTATAGTGGCGAGTAACGAAAGTGAACGACAGGTAGAACAAGCATACCAAGGTAAGCAGAATCGCGAAAAGTCTTACAATTCCTTTGTTTTGCATTTTTGTCTATCGTTTTTTATATTATTGTTTCTTACACTAATGCGCTCTAAAGCCGCAAATTTACAAGATTTTATTATTCTAAAACGGATTTGTGCCCAAATAAATACGCTATCGGGATGCCGATAATATGTAGTTTGGTGAACGTTTGGTCAGTTCTTGTTCGCATTGAACAGTTCTTTCTTCTCTTCTTCCGTAAGGCTTTGGTAGCCGGACTGCCTTATCTTGTCGAGTATGTGGTCTATTCTGTCCTGACGTTTCTTGGCTTCTGTCTCGGTACTCGTCTTGCTGTCGCTTGCCGTTGCCTTGCCACCTCCGAAGCTGACTTTCATCTTTGGCCGCTTGTTGCGATGGCTTCGTCGTGTGAAGTCAAGCATGCGGTCAACGGCATCGATTATGGCGTTTATCCATGCCGTTAGGTCGGTGCCACGGTCGAGCAGCCATGCAAACAGCAGTCCGCTTGCAGCTCCACCTATATGTGCAATATGTCCTCCGGCATTATCGGTAGTCACCATCAGCAGGTCGAGTGCCACGGCTCCAATGGCAACATACTTCAGCCTGAACGTGCCGAGCAGCAGCATCTGTATGGGATAGTTGGGCGAACGATAGGCAGCGGCAGTCACTATTGCCAGTACCGATGCCGATGCCCCCAGCATGTAGGAGTATTCTATCTTGTCGCTGAAGTAGGGGAAGATGTTATAGGTAACGATGTAGAGCGCACCGCCAAGCATACCACCTAATATATATAGTCCTCTGAGATGTTTCGACGAGAAGAAATCCAGGAATATATGTCCTATCCAGAACAGCCAGAGCATGTTCAGCAGTATATGCATCAGGCTGGCATGCATGAACATATATGTGACTATGGACCATGGCTGACGCAGCAGTGTGTCGACAGATGCAGGCAACTCGAATGGGTTGAACAGACTGTAAGGACTGCGATTGAAGAGCGTCAGAGCAATCTCGAGCACTGACATAAGCAGGAACACTGCTATGTTGATGCCGATAAGCTTGACGTTTATGTCGCCTCGGCGGAATGTCTGCCGTATATCGTCAACGATAGAAGCCATTGCCACGAGCCTTCTTCTTCCAGTATGTCAGCAACAGATAGCCGAAGACCATACCTCCCAGATGTGCGAAGTGAGCCACGTTGTCGCCTGCACTCAGTCCCAATACCAACTCAATAACGATATATCCCATCACGAACCACTTTGCCTTGATGGGCATTGGCAATGGGAACACAAACATACGCTCATTGGGATAGGTCAGTCCGAAGCCTATCAGTATGCCATAGATGGCACCCGATGCTCCCACAGTGGTCAGCATATTCAGGTATTCGGACATGGCAATCGTTGCGTACCCGATGTTCACCTGCTGGTAGTGCGACAGCTCGGTGACATACTGCCCGTACTGCACCACTTCCTGTGTCAAGCCGGCACCGATGCCGCACACAAGATAATATATAAGGAAGCGCTTGCTGCCCCACGACTGTTCCATGATACGTCCGAACATCCACAGTGCGAACATATTGAAGAATATGTGGGAGAAGCCTCCGTGCAGGAACATATACGTCACAGGTTGCCACAGGTAGAAGTCGCTTGCCATGAAGAAGTGCAGACCGAACAGGTCGGACAGGTCGAAGCCATAGCGCTCGGTCACTATCGCAGCCATGAACACCAGCACATTTATTATAAGCAGGTTCTTTGTAACAGGGGGTAGATTGTTCATACGTTTTGCCTGTGTCTTAGTCTTTGGATGCGCAAAAGTAAGACAAATAACGCTATCTTTGCAACCAAATAAAGACAAAAGGGACATTAACGTCGGAAAGACAATACAGAAACGATATGAAGATAGAAGACAAGTTGGCAGGCTCTGTGGCTCTTGCCGTGCAGCAGCTCTATGGGCAGGAAGCTCCTGCCGGTGCCATACAGCTGCAGAAGACAAAGAAGGAATTCCAAGGACACCTGACTCTTGTGGTGTTCCCATTGCTGAAGCTCTCACGAAAGAATCCCGAGCAGACAGCTCAGGAGATAGGCAGCTGGCTGAAGGCCAATGAGCCGGCAGTGGCAGACTTCAACGTCATAAAGGGCTTCCTTAATATAATCATCGCACCGTCGGTGTGGATTGACATGCTCAACCACATCCACAGTGAGGAACAGTATGGCTATAAGAAGTCTACTGCCGAGTCGCCACTGGTGATGATCGAGTACTCATCTCCCAACACCAACAAACCGTTGCACCTTGGACATGTGCGCAACAATCTGCTGGGCTGGGCTCTGTCGAACATCATGTTGGCAAATGGCAACCGCGTGGTACGCACCAATATCGTCAACGACCGAGGCATACATATCTGTAAGTCCATGCTTGCCTGGCTCAAGTGGGGCAATGGCGAGACACCCGAATCGACAGGTAAGAAGGGCGACCACCTTATAGGTGACTACTACGTAGCATTCGACAAGCACTATCGTGCCGAGGTCAGTGAACTGATGGAGCAAGGACAGACCAAGGAAGAGGCTGAGGCTAATGCACCGCTCATCAAGGAAGCACACGAGATGTTGGTTAAGTGGGAAGCCGGTGACCCTGAGGTACGTGCCTTGTGGCAGAAGATGAACAGTTGGGTCTATGCAGGCTTCGACGAGACCTATCGCCGTCTTGGTGTATCGTTCGACAAGATATACTATGAGTCGCAGACATATCTTGAGGGTAAGAAGAAGGTGCTCGAAGGATTGGACAAAGGCATCTTCTATCGCAAGCCCGATGAGTCGGTATGGGCTGACCTCACACCCGAAGGTCTTGACCACAAGCTGTTGCTGCGTTCTGACGGTACGTCGGTATATATGACACAGGACATAGGTACAGCCGAGCAACGCTTCAAGGATTACGACATAAGCAAGATGATATATGTTGTCGGCAACGAGCAGAACTATCACTTCCAGGTGCTCTCTATACTGCTCGACAAGCTGGGCTTCAAGTGGGGTAAGGACCTCATACACTTCTCTTATGGCATGGTTGAACTGCCTAACGGTAAGATGAAGAGTCGCGAAGGTACTGTGGTCGATGCCGATGAACTGATGGATGAGATGGTGCAGACAGCCCGCAAGACATCTGGCGAGCTTGGTAAGCTCGATGGAATGACCGAGGCTGAAGCCGCCGACATAGCACGCATCGTAGGCATGGGAGCACTGAAGTATTTCATACTGAAGGTCGATGCCCGCAAGAACATGCTCTTCAACCCCGAAGAGTCCATCGACTTCAATGGTAACACAGGACCATTCATACAGTACACCTACGCACGCATCCGTTCGGTGCTGCGCAAAGCCAGTGAGGCAGGCATCGTCATACCCGAACGCTTTGACGCCGATGTTCAGCTAAGTCTGAAGGAAGAAGAGCTCATACAGCGTCTGTCAGAGTTCCCTGGTGTAATCGAAGATGCTGCCAGCAGCTACAGTCCGTCGGTGATTGCCAACTATGCCTACGACCTTGTGAAGGAATACAATCAGTTCTATCACGACTTCAGCATACTGCGTGAGGCTGACCCATCGGTACGTCTGTTCCGCCTTGTGCTCTCTGCCAATGTGGCTAAGGTGGTCAAGTTGGCAATGAGTCTGCTGGGCATCGAGGTACCTGAAAGGATGTAATGCACATAGCATGCCGCTACTGTCCACGACTGTGGACGATAGGGTGGAGGATATAAAAGGCAGGAGGTGAGTGTCATAGTGAGTGACATTCACCTCCTGTCGTTATTATGCTTCAGTATGTGATATGGTTGCCGCCAACATCATGATGTGCTTGAGCCATATAGTCCTCATATCTAAATGAATTACCAAAGCACGAATGTCTATGCTTCCCTTTGTCACGCCTTCTTGGCTCTTGTGTAGCGCTTCTTGGGCTTCGCACTCTTGTCG
>CAYXLA010000046.1:0-6740 GCA_964465765.1 uncultured Bacteroidaceae bacterium
CGACTTAATACAACTTCTAAGACGACTTCACCCATCTGCTTAGATGAACTCATATAGTCGCATGCCCAGTACCAATCAGTTGGTACGCTCGTCCCATACGCTCGGTACTGCAGTACCAAACGGTCGGTACGCCAGTCCTGACTAATTGAAACCGCAAGGAGGACTGATAGAATGAGACGACAGAAGCAGTAGCCCAGCCCGGCTGATTAGTGATGCGAGGTGCAAGAGAACGCAGATTTGGACTTCAGACTGCTGTCACTACGCTCCCTTAGTCTGGGATATTGGCGCCCTCTGACACCTTTATCGGCACTGTTTTGCCGGTTGCTCTGATAAAAATTGGGGTTTTGTTTGTTCAATTAAAAGCTAAGGCGTACTTTTGTGAAGAACAAGATGGCGAGATAACGTTACAGATGAGTCAAACATAGCCGCATTGATTCAATCGGGGAAACTCATCAATTATAACGAAATGCCGAGGACAAGCTTCGTATCTCAATGGCGGGCCACGCCCTAACGGGTAACTTTATGTCGGTGGATTACAAAGAGGTCGAGCACTCAAATCATGTCTACAGGAGTTTCATCTACGTTATTAATCAATGCGGCTTTCAAATAAGAATGGCGGGGGCTTTTTAAGTTCCCGCTTTTTATTGGACATATATATAATAAGGTGTACCCTTTACGTAGAAGATGAAAGTGAGATTTCTTAGTCTTGCCAGCGGCAGCAGTGGCAACTGCTATTATCTGGGATGCGAGTCGTACGGCATACTCGTCGATGCCGGCATCGGTGTGCGAACCATCAAGAAGCGTCTGAAGACGTTCGGCATCCCCATGGAGAACGTCATAGCAGTCTTTGTCACACACGACCATGCCGACCACATCAAGGCACTCAGCGTGCTTGGCGAGCAGCTGTTCATCCCCATCTATGCCACACCGTCAATCCATAAAGGCATCAACAATAGCTATTGCACCAGCATCAAACTGCAGTCTTGCGTCCGCCACATCGATAAGAATGTCCCCATGCAACTGCGCGACTTCACCATCGAGGCCTTTGAAGTGCCGCACGACGGTACGGACAACGTGGGCTATTGCATCACTGTCGGCGACAGGACCTTCTGCTTCCTCACCGACCTTGGCGAGATTACCGACATGGCGGCAAGCTATATTGCGCGTGCCAATCACCTCATCATCGAGGCCAACTACGACGACCACATGCTCGACGTCGGTCCTTATCCCGCGCACCTCAAGTCGCGCATCAAGAGCCGTACCGGACACATGTCGAACAGCGACACTGCGCATTTCCTGGCGTCGCACTACAGCGACAAGCTGCAAAACATCTGGCTCTGCCACCTCAGTCGCGAGAACAACACCCCCGATGCAGCACTGTCTGCCGTGGCTGGCAGCCTTGAAGAGGCTGGGGTAGTGGTCGGTCGCGACGTCACCGTAGAGCCCTTGAAGCGGTCTGAACCCACGGGTCCGTACGATTTTGAGTAGCTAAAGTCGATTTTTCGAAAAAAATATGGCAAAAGTTTTGGCGGTATTAATAATTGCCCTACCTTTGCACCCGCAATCGACAAGAGACGCAATGCACTCTTAGCTCAGTTGGTAGAGCAACTGACTCTTAATCAGTGGGTCCAGGGTTCGAGCCCCTGAGAGTGTACTACAAGGGTAATGTTGGTGGAATCGTCTAACGGTTAGGACTCATGCCTCTCACGCATGCAATCCGGGTTCGAATCCCGGTCCCACTACCCGGAGAAAGGTAGAAAGGTGATTTTTACGGAAGCTAATCATCAGCAACACGATGGTTAGCTTTTTTTGTTTCATGACGTGCCGATGGACTGGCTATATACTCTGATAAATTCGCACACCGCCATTCAGGCAGTGATTGTCATTTCTCTTATTTGTGCTGTTGGACTGACGTTAGGGCGTTTGCGCGTGTTCGGCATCTCTCTCGGCGTCACCTTCGTGTTCTTCATGGGCATTCTTGCCGGACATCTCGGACTGTCCATCGACCCGCAGATGCTCATCTATGCCGAGGACTTCGGCCTTGTCGTCTTCGTCTATGCCCTCGGTCTGCAGGTCGGTCCAGGCTTCTTCAGCTCTTTCCGTAAGGGTGGCGTAAGCCTCAACATGCTTGCCGTGGCAGTCATCCTGCTCGGCACCTTGCTGGCTGTAGCCCTCAGCTTCATCATGGGCATATCCATACCCGACATCGTTGGCATACTCAGCGGAGCAACTACTAATACTCCCGCCTTGGCTGCCGAGCAGCAGACGCTTCAGCAACTCGACCTCGACACCAGCAGTCCAGCCTTGGGCTGTGCCGTCACCTATCCGTTGGGTGTTGTCGGCGTCATACTCTGCATCATTCTGCTGCGTATTCTTCTGGTCAGAAAAAATGATACTGGTCCAGTTGAGGAGGAAAATGAAAAAAATACGTATATTGCGGCATTTAAGGTGTCCAACCCCGGCATATTCGGCAAGAGTGTGAAGGAACTTGGCGGACTGACATCGGCAAAGTTCATCATCTCGCGTCTGTGGAGAGACCATTCAGTGTCCATCCCGACCTCAAGCACCGTTGTGCAGCAGGACGACCGCGTGCTGGTCATAGCCTCCGAGAAGGACATTCCTATGATCACTGCTCTGCTGGGCATGCAGGAAGACACCGATTGGAACAATAAGGAGATAGACTGGAACAGCATCGACAGTCAGTTGGTGTCGCAGCGCATCGTCGTCACGAAGCCAGGACTCAACGGCAGGAGCCTTGCATCGCTCCACTTCCGCAACGAGTATGGCGTCAATGTCAGCCGTGTCTATCGCAGTGGAATGCCCTTGTTGGCTACGGCGCATCTCACACTGCAGCTTGGCGACAGGCTGTGTGTTGTGGGCGACCGTGAAGCCGTTAGGCGTGTCGAGAAGGTCGTTGGCAATGCAGTGCGCGACCTTGAGGAGCCCAACCTTGTGGCGGTGTTCATTGGCATGTTCATTGGACTGGTGCTCGGCTCCGTGCCTGTGTTCATACCAGGCATGTCGTCGCCGCTGAAGTTAGGACTGGCAGGAGGACCCATCATAGTGGGCATACTCATCAGTGCCTTCGGCCCGCGCATACACATGGTGACCTACACCACGCGCAGTGCCAACCTGATGCTTCGAGCCATAGGACTGTCGACATATCTGGCATGCCTGGGACTCGACTCTGGTGCACACTTCTTCGAGACCGTGGTACGTCCCGAAGGACTGGTGTGGATAGCTGCCGGCTTCCTGCTGACCGTCATTCCCGTCATCATCGTGGGCTTCATAGCCTACAAGATGATGAAGATAGACTTCGGCACAGTGTGCGGAATGTTGTGCGGCAGCATGGCAAACCCCATGGCGTTGAACTATGCCAACGACACCATTCCAGGCGACCGCTCGTCAGTGGCATATACCACGGTCTATCCGCTGAGCGTATTCCTGCGGGTTGTCGTGGCGCAGCTCCTGATACTCCTGTTCCTTGCCTGACTGCAGGCCGCTTATTTTTTTGAAATAGACAACATAACAAGAAAGGATACACCTATATGGAAACGTCAACAGAACAGAACTGCCTCGACGACATCCGCTATCTGCAGCTCTTGTCGCGCAGCTTCCCTTCGATAGCCTCTGCCAGCACTGAGATCATAAACCTGGAAGCTATACTCAACCTGCCTAAAGGCACAGAGCACTTCCTGTCCGATGTGCACGGCGAATACGAGGCATTCCAGCATGTGCTGAAGAATGCTTCGGGTACCATCAAACGCAAGGTAGGCGAGATCTTCGAGCACTCACTGCGCACCAGCGAGCAGAAAGAACTCTGCACACTGATATACTATCCCGAGGAGAAACTACAGCTTGTCAAAGCCTGCGAGAGCGACATCGACGACTGGTATCAGATAACCCTCAACCAGTTGGTACGCGTCTGCCAGAACGTTTCGTCCAAGTACACACGCTCCAAGGTGCGCAAGGCGCTGCCCAAGGATTTCTCCTACATCATCCAGGAGCTGCTCCATGAGTCGGGTGCCGACCCCAACAAGCAGGCATACATCAATGTCGTAGTCAGCACCATAATATCCACCGGTCGTGCCGACGACTTCATCATCGCCATGTGCAACCTCATTCAGCGTCTCACCATCGACTCTCTCCACATCGTCGGCGACATCTACGACCGTGGATCAGGAGCACACATCATCATGGACACGCTGTGCGACTACCACAACTTCGACATCCAGTGGGGCAACCACGACATACTCTGGATGGGAGCTGCTGCCGGCAACGAGGCGTGCATAGCCAATGTCATACGTGTGGCAATGCGCTATGCCAACATCGGCACACTCGAAGACGGCTACGGCATCAATCTGCTGCCCCTTGCCACCTTCGCCATGGACGTCTATGCCGACGACCCATGCACCGTCTTCAAACCCAAGATGAGCGATGGCGGCGACCTCTTCGACGACAAGACCTTGAGCCTCATAACCAAGATGCACAAGGCCATCACCATCATTCAGTTCAAGCTCGAAGCTGCCATCATACGCCGTCATCCCGAATACCGCATGGACGACCGCATGCTGCTCCACCTCATCGACTACTCCAAGGGTACCATCTGTCTCGACGGCAAGGAATATCCGTTGCTCGACACCAACTTCCCAACCGTCGACCCTGCCGACCCTTATGCGCTGACACAAGAGGAGAAGGACCTGATGGACAAGATACAGGCATCGTTCCGCAACAGCGACAAACTGCGCAAGCACATGCACTGCCTCTTCTCGAACGGCAGCATGTATCTCGTCACAAACAGCAACCTGCTCTATCATGCATCCATACCCCTCAATGCCGACGGCACGTTCCGTCATGTGCGCATTGGCGAGAAGGAGTACTGGGGCAAGCGTCTGCTGCGCAAGGCCGACCGTCTGTTGCGTGCCGCCTACTACGAAGACGACCACAACCCAGACAAGTGCAAGGCACTCGACTATGCCTGGTATCTGTGGTGCGGACCCGACTCGCCGTCGTTCGACAAGAGCAAGATGGCAACCTTCGAACGCTATTTCATTGCCGACAAGGCTACGCACAAGGAAGTCAAAGGCTACTACTACGACCTGCGAAACGACGTCGCCGTCTGCGACAACATACTGCGCGAGTTCGGCGTAGAGCCCGACCGACATTCACACATCATCAACGGCCACGTGCCTGTCAAGACCATCAAGGGCGAGAAGCCCGTCAAGGCGGACGGCAGACTCATCGTCATCGACGGCGGCTTCTCCAAAGCCTATCAGCCGGAGACGGGCATCGCCGGATACACACTCGTCTATCATTCGCGTGGACTGCAGCTGGTGCAGCACCAGCCATTCGAGAGTCGCGAGAAAGCCATCAAGGAGGGACAGGACATCAAGTCGACCACCTTCCTCGTTGATTTTGCACAACAGCGCATGATGGTGAAGGATACCGACAAGGGACGTGAGCTCACCGTGCAGATCAACGACCTCAAGAAGCTCCTCACGGCATATCGTTCCGGCATCATCCAGGAACGAGGGTGAATAACGTGCAGCGTTAAGCGTGAAGCGTGCAGCGTTATAAACGTGTTGCGTTAAGCGTGCTGTACATGGACATTGACAGGACCTGCAGCCTCGGAGAGGCTGAATTATGCATAACCCCAGTCTAAGCGCAGCGCAGACTGGGGCCTTAAGCGACCCTCCCATCGTGCCTCGGAGAGGTACATACATATGGGACGTGCACGCAGCACGCTTCACGCTTCACGTTTCACGTTTAGGGTGAGGCTTCTTCTTTTTTTATACTTTTGCAGCGGCAAATTTAGATTAGTTTGTACGATGGATTTTGATTTGAAAGGCCATGCCTCCATGTTGGGGGCTAACACAATGTGGGGACTGTTGTCCCCGATTTCCAAGGTCATCATTGCAGGCGGCGCAGTCACTCCACTGGTGGTGACCGACCTGCGCATCAGTGGAGCTATGGTGCTGTTCTGGATAGTCTCCTTCTTCCGCAAGCCCGAGCACGTCAATCACAAGGACCTGATGTCCCTGTTCTTCGCCTCGCTCCTTGCCATCGTGTTCAATCAGGGGTGCTTCATCTTCGGCGTCAGCCTGACGTCGCCAGGCGATGCCTCCATCATCACCACGAGCATGCCCCTCTGGGCAATGATCTTGGCTGCATTCATCCTGAAGGAACCCATCACGGGAAAGAAGGTGCTGGGCATCGCCTTCGGTGCAGGAGGTGCACTGATGCTCATCCTCAGCAGCCGGCAGAATGTCTATGCCTCATCCGCCAATGGCGACACCGCCGTATGGGGTGACCTGCTGGTACTGGTTGCCCAACTGTGCTACGCACTCTACATCGTGCTCTACAAAGACTTCGTCAGCAAGTATTCGCTGGTCACCATCATGAAGTGGATGTTCACCTACTCCTTCATCTGCACCCTGCCATTCTCTGCCGGCGACCTGATGAATGCACGGTGGGCTGACCTGCATCTGGCAGAGATAGGCGGACTGGCGTTCATCGTTGTCGGAGCCACCTTCTTCAGCTACATGCTCCTTGCTGTCGGACAGAGGCGTCTTCGCCCCACAGTCGCCGGAATGTACAACTACATCCAGCCGCTCGTGGCATGCATCGTTGCCGTCTGCTGGGGACTCGACTCCTTCAATGTCACCAAGGTCGTTGCCGTTGCCCTCATCTTCAGTGGCGTCTACCTCGTAACCTCCAGCCGCAGCCGCGCAGATATGGAA
>CAYXLA010000046.1:6840-14871 GCA_964465765.1 uncultured Bacteroidaceae bacterium
AGGACCTGCAGCCTCGGAGAGGCTAAAAACGTGCAGCGTTAAGCGTGCTGCGTGAAGCGTTATATTAAGAGGATATGAGTCATTGTGAGTATATCTACGCTATAGGACGTGGTGCCTCGGAGAGGTACATTATATGGATAACCCCAGTCTAAGCGCAGCGCAGACTGGGGCCTTAAGCGTCCCTCCCCATCGTGCCTCGGAGAGGTACATACATATAGGACGTGCACGCAGCACGCAGCACACAACACGCAGCACGCAGCACGGTGCCGAAGGCGCCAAGTCCGTCTAAGTTCCGCGGACCATATTCATCAGCAGGACATGGATATTGACAGGACATGCACGCTTCACGCAGCACGCAGCACGCTTCACGGTGCCGTAGGCACCACTTATTCCTGCCACACAATCAGGTTGCGGTCGAGCGGGATGGAGTACTTCGCCCCACGCTCGCCCGTGACGATGTAGTTGCATGCCAGGTGCTCGTCAAACTTCTCCACGAAGGCCTTCCTGATGCGTGCCAGGTTCTCGTTCAGCGCATTGCCCAGCGGATTCGTCACATTCGTTATGGTCAGTCGGACGCGCGCATCGTCAGTACACGGGCGCAGCTGGCGGTAGATGTTCAGCAGCTCGGCATAGTAGTCTTGTATGTGCTTGTATATGATGCCTTCGGGATAACGCAGAAACAGGAAATAGATCGCCTTGGGCAATGCCCCCATCTCTATCTCCAGGTCGTTGCCGTTCACGTCCTTATAGTCGGGCAGCATGATGCGGTAGTCGGGCGTGATGACCATCTGCGACAGCGGTTCCTGCTTGTCGATGTACTCATGTATCGCCATCAACGACACGCCCTCGAGCCTGAGCCGTTGCACGGTGCGGCTGAGGTCGGCCAATATCTGAGCCGTATCCGTGAGTTGCCGTTCCTCATACTTGCAACAACAAATGTCAGCCTTTGCACCACGACAAGCAGCAGGCGCCTCAATAGAGTCACACATAAATGAGCTAACCAAGTGCCTCCAGCCGGCTCTGGAGCGGCAATGGCGACTGTGCTGCATTATGGCAGACAGCACCAGTAGCTCCAGACTCTCTATAGGAGCATTCCCGCCCGTGTCGATGTCCGAGAACAGGACGTACTGGAAGCTCGTCTTACTCCCGTCATGACCCTCGTCGCTCGCACCGAACAGAAACGCCGGCTGCAGATCCCGTCGGTCCTCGTCGTCGGCGAGGAACTGTGCCAGCTCACTGCTCCTCACCTCTCTGGTGAGCGACTCCCGCGACAGGTACGGAGCGTAGTACATCACCTTCGCCTCGATGTCATACTCCCGCAACAGATATGGCAGGTAATAGAACTCCATGCCATAGCGGCGGAACATCTTCTTCAGCGCATCATAATTTCTGCGGATGAAATCATTCGCTTCCGTGTCGTAACCGTTCTCGATGTAGAACACCTGGTCCGCACTCGGGCGGAACGGTAGTCCCTTGAATCGTAATTCCTCTTTTGCTGCCATATACTCCTTTTGTCAAACGTCCTCTATGCGTCAACTCTCTTCTTCTTCTTGTTTCATTGCCCACCCCACCTTTGTGCACCGGCAGGGCTTCTCCGCCCTGTGCCGGTGCTGTGGGCATATCTCTTCAGGTGGGTTCTATAAATTGGCTTTGTCCGATTGCGAGTTTTATTTCCGAGGGCAATTTGTCTTATTGTTTATTAGTCACGGTGGGAATTTATAGAAACCACCTTTTCTTCTTCTTCTTGGACTCCGACTTAGCTTCATTGCCGAAGAAGTCCGTGTCTTCAACAAACGAAGCCAACCCGCCCATGCCGGCACAAACACTCGCCCTGTCGTAGAACGCGCTGCGACACGCACTCTCCCTCTCGAACATCCTCTTCGTATCCTCCGCGTTGGCAGAGAAGCGCAGATAGTTCCTCACTCCCAGATCACCCGCCACGCGCTCCACGTCCTGGTCGGCACCAATGTATGTGAAGGTCCATCCCATGCCGCGCAGCTCCGTGACGAGCGACTTAATCTGCTTGCCACTCCATGTCTGCGACGCATTTTCGTAGCCGTCGGTGATGATCGTCACCAGCACGCGGTCGTCGTGCGTCGTCCGCTGTTGCAGCTCGCCGATGCAGGTTCCCATCGCATCATAGAGCGCAGTACATCCCAGCAGGGGATAGTCGTCGGTCGTAATGTCGCGTGCCTCTTCTATAGGCACAGCCGAATAGATCCTGTTCAGAAACAGCTCGCCTGCGCTGAACGACGCCAGCGACACATACTGTCGCAACTCCGGATGCGCCTTCTGCGCCCTGCGGATGGTCGACAACGTCTCGTTGACACCTGTCAGAGCCTGTTCGTAAATTCTCTCCATTGATCCCGATGCATCAAGAATGATGAGGTTGTAAATCTTCTGGTTCTCCATAACTGTAAAAACTTTAAAAAGGTGGGTCAAAGAACCCTCCAAGGTTAGACATCTTGTCTTATCGACGCCACGAAAGTACGCCGCCTCCAACGTCCCGACAAGAAAAACTGGTTTGCAAGACTTGCAAACCCCAGCAATGCCCTCCCCGCGTTAATTAAAGTTTCTGCAGACGAAGATACAAAAAATCGCAGCCACAATGCCCCTTTCCCTCGTTGCAAATCTGCAAGTCTGTTTCAAAGCGTTTACCGTCTGTTTACTATCTGTTTACTAACCGTTGCAAAAACGCCAATTAGTAATTACTAATGCTCATTTGTAATTACTTTCGTTGACTAATCGCGTGTTTGACCTAAGAGGCACCCTAACGATGGGCATTCTTAGGGTCTAAGGATGGGCATTCTATGCACCTAAGGATGCCCATTTAAAGGACCATAGAATGGGCATCCTTGGAACCCAACGATGGGCATTCATGGAAGGCCGTGTCGGGCAATGTGGGACTGTTATTCCGATATAGTTGTAAAAGGTTGTATATTAGAGTGCTTCCGGTGCTAATATTCGGGGTAGATCTTGATTTCGCTGCTGCCGTTGCCTTTCTTGATGACACGTATCTGGGTGGTGATGCGCTCGGACATGGTGTCGGTGTGGCTGATGACGCCGACCTTCTTGCCCTGCGACGACTGGAGCATCGCCAGGGAGTCGATGACGGTGGCAAGGGTGTCGGGGTCGAGGGTGCCGAAGCCTTCGTCGATGAACAGGTTCTCGAAGGAGATGTTGCGCGACGAGAGTGACGACAGTCCCAGTGCCAGTCCGAGACTGACGATGAAGGTCTCACCGCCAGAGAGCGAGGTGGTGTCGCGTACATCGTCGGCACGGTCGTGGTCGATGACGCGTATGCCGAGGGAGTTCCTGACCTGCTGCAGCTCGTAGCGCGAATTGAATTTACGGATTTCGTCGTTGGCATGCTCGATGAGGAAGCGCAGCGTGTAGCACTGCGCTATCTTGCGCAGCTGACTGCCGTCGCTGCCGATGGCTCTGACGATGTCTTCCCACTCCTGCTTCAAGGTCTCCGCCGCCTTGAGCTGTCCGTACATGCTGCCCATCTGCCGCTTGGCGTCGTCGTGCTTCTGCAGACGAACCTTGGCACCGACGAGCTCCGCGTTGGACAGGCTCTCGAGTTGCTGCTTGCGCAGACTGAGGGCTTCCTTGTCTGCCTCCGGTCGGCTGGGCAGTTGTTGGTGCTCATTGCGTGCCTGCACTGCGTTCTGCAAGGTGGTGCGTGCGGAGACGACGGCGAAGTTGCAGGCTTCGAGTCGGGAGCGAAGGGCCTCCCAGTCGTCGGTGGAGGAGTAGAGACGGGCGATGTCGTCGGGCGAGAGCTTCTCGGCATGCTGCGGCTCTTCGTTGTACGTGGTGAGCCAGTCGGTGAGTGCCGACGCCGTCGTCGCCCTGAGGGCTTCGGCGCTCTGCCTGGACTGTCGGGTGGTCTCCATCTTTCCCATGATGACTTGCAGGGTGCCTTGCATCTGGTGTATCTCTTCGCTCTTTGCCTTCGCCTTGGCATCGGCATTCTTCTGGCTTGCCATGAGCTGCGACTCAAGCGTGTCGGGGTCGGCATCGCCAATCTCGACTCTGAGCGCAGCCTGATGCTCTGTGATCTCCTTGCCGACTGCCTCGAGTTCGGCAGATGCGGCGAGTAGGGTGGTGGACTTCTCCTGCTCCTGCCGCAAGAGGTTGTCCGTCTTGCCGCTCTCGGTGGCAAGACGGGTGTTGGCATCGTTCTTGCTTTTCTCCGACTTCTCTTTACGGAGTGCAGACTCGCGGTTGTAGTCGGCGAGAGCCTTCTCTGCCTTCTCCTTCTCAGAGCGCCTCTTGTTGACAGCCAGGACGAGGGCGTTGTAGTCTGCTAATGCACTGGTGGCTCTGTCGCGTTCGGCGTTGAGGTCTGCCTGCAGTGCACGCAGACTGTCTGCATCGGCCTGCCAATCGGGGTAACTGCTGTGCAACACTGCCCATTCCTTGCAGAGCCGGTCTATCTCGCTACGGATGGCTGCCAGCGTGGGTTCCAAGGTGTTCAGAGTCCCGAGGTTTCGGCTCCGCTCTTGCACCAGATGGGTGTGGCGGTCGGTCTCCTTGTCGAGGGTGCTCTGCTTCTCGTCGATGAGTGCCTTCATGCGGTTGACGACAGGCAGCACGACCTCTGTGGAACGATAGGGATGCGTTGTGGCACCGCAGAGAGGGCAGGGGGCTCCGTCCTCGAGGTGCGTGCGGTGCTCCTGCCAGTTGTCGCTCGTCATCAGTGTGTAGGATGCCCGGATGGTGTCCAGCTCCGTCTTCTGTGCTTCGAGGTTGAAGGTCTGGAGCTGACGGTCGATTTCCTCATTGCGCTTCTGGAGCTGATTGCGCATCTCTTCGGACGTCTTCTGGCTCTGGCGCTTCTCGCGGAGGCTGCTCTGTATGCGTATGGCGTTGGTCAGGTCGTTCGACTTCTTCTCGGCTGCTGTCTTTGCGTCCTGCAGTGAGGCGATGTCCTTACCCTCAAGCTTCCGGCTCTGGGCATCGTAGATGCTTGTTGCGGCAGTCACCTGCGCCTGCCGGAGCTTGGTCTGGGCATCAATCGTCGCGGTGAGTTCCACGAGCTCACGAGTGGCTTTGTCCGACAGCCTGCGTGCTTCCGCTATGTCGGCGGCATTCTTCTTGACCGCCTCGTGTGCCTGCAGCAGTGCCTTGTCGGCATCTGCCTTTGCACGTGACTTCTCGCGTGCAGTCCTGGCGGCACTCTGCAGCAGTGCCTTTATCTCGCGTGCCTTGTTGATGTGTGGCTTCTGCCTCTCCAATTCGGCAGCGGCAGCTGCGGCTTCTCTCTGCAGCGTGTCGAGGTTGTGCTGCTGCGTCTTTATGGCTTGCTCCTGCGCTTGGGCACGTGCTTCGAGCTTCTTCAGTTCAGCCTCACGGGCGGCCATGTTGGCTTCGCAGGTCTTGATGTCCTTAAAGAGGTTGACCGCCTCGAGCGTGGAGTCGTGCAGCGACAGCCTGTCTGCCTCCGGCTTCATGCCGGCAAGACGTTGCACGGCAGCATCGTAAGCCCGCTGGTAGTTGCCGATGTCTGCCGTCAGCTTCTCCTCCTGGGCATACCACGTCAGTCCTTCACAGACCTTTGCCAGTTCTGCTTTTGCCTTCTTCTCGGCTTCCTCCAGCTGCAGGATTCGTTCCTTCAGTGCGTCGAGATCGGCATCGGGAATGATGTCGCGGTCGTAGACAGACCAGTTGGCAGCTATCTGCTTGTAGTCGTCGGTTGCCGCATCCTTACGCTGCTTTATCCTGTCGGCAATGCCTTGATAGAGCTCTTCGCACCCGACGAGCTTCTCCAGCAGACGGTAACGCTCGTCTTCCTTCGCCGTGAGGAAGCCTGCGAACGAACCTTGTGCAATGAGCACGGTGCGTAGGAACTGTTCGTAGTCGAGGCCTATGATCTGCGGCAGCTGCTCCCAGTCGGCTTCGCTCTCGGTGATGTCGCCATCGCCCTCTTTGTTCAATATGTAGAGGCAGGTCTGCGGAGCATCATAGGTTCTCGTCTTGAACCTGACGTGCCATTCGGCTCGATACACGTTGCCATTGTTGGCAAGGAACGTCAGCTTGCTGTATCCCGCCTTCTTGCCTCGCGTCAGTATGTTGCGGGCATCGGTGGGTGCCAGACGATTGCGCTCGCCCTCCTGCTCTGCACCATAGATCTCGATGTTCTGATTGCGGTCGCCCTTCTTACGGGGGTAGCGTGGCGCGCGGTTGTAGAGTGCCAGACAGATGGCATCGAGCAGGGTGGACTTGCCACTTCCCGTAGGACCTACGATGCTGAAGATGTTGCTGTTGCCCAGCGCACCTTGTTCGAAGTCAATCGTCTCGCCCTCGGTCTTGTCGAGGGAGGCAAGGTTGAGTATCTCGAGTCTGATTAGTTTCATATATGGTGGGTTCTATGAATATATTAGTTAATTAATTATTCCATTACGGTGGGAATTTATAGAACCCACCATATATATATGCGCTGCTCTATTCGTTTTTGGTATTGATGGCTTCGAGCATCTCCCTGAGCATCTGCTCCTGATGCTCGCTCATCGCCGTGTTGTGCTCGATGAGGTACGACTCCTTGAGAGTGTCGAGCGGGTCGCGGTTCAAGATGTCGTCGATGCTGTGTATCTTCCTGTCTCCGGCAATGGTGGTGATGTCGATGGCAGGCATCACCTTCTGAATCCTGCAGAGCACGGCATTCTTCGTACCCACCAGCTCGTCCAGCTTCTTTATCTCGTCGTTGTTCACCTTGTCCACTCTGACGCGGACGAGGAGGTAGACAAAGTTGTCGTTGAGCTTGCCGTCCTTACGGTCGTCCAGACACTTCTTTATGAGCTTCCTGACTTCACCGAGCGTCGCACCTTCGTCATCCTCTGGCAGCACGCACAGCCTGTGCTGTGGCGTGTACTCAAGGAACTCCGTGCTGATTCTGTCATCGATGTTGATGAGGTCGATGCCATGGCGGTAGTCGGTCTCGGCAAACGACATGGGCAGCACACTGCCTGTGTATCGTGCCCAGTCGGTATTCCAGATGTGTTGGCGTTTGTGAATGTGGCCGCAGGTCATATAGTCGGGATGATCGGTCCAGCCTTCCATGTTCACCTCTTCCTGTCCGCCGATGATGATCTTCTCGCTGGCATCGTTCTTCGCAATGTCAGCACCCTTGGCATACATGTGTGCCATCATCACGAGTCGTGCACCGGAGTATTTCTCCCTCGCCTTTGCCGTCAGTGCCCTGAGGAAGTCATTCACTCCGCGCGAATAGTCGGTGTTCTGCAGCACGTCGCTGCGCAGATACGGCACAGCCAATACCACCACCTCCGTGTCTCCATGTCCCCGAATGGGAATCATCAGGTCCTCGAAGTCGAACACCCATTTGCCTCCGTCTTCGGTCTTGCTCCACACAGGGTGAATACTGCCACGCACATCCACCCGATGTCGTGCCAACAGTGCACGCGGAGCTTCAAGCCGACTGGCGGAATCGTGGTTGCCGGCAGTGATTATGATCTGCATGTCGGGGCATGCCTCGGTGGCATCGGCGAGAAACTCATAGTAAGCCGACTGTGCCGCTGCCGACGGGTTGCCGTTATCGAACACATCACCCGCCACAAGCAGCGCCTCGGGCTGCTGCTCGCGGATTTGCCGAAGAAGCCACGTCAGGAAATGCCTGTGCTCAGGCAATCGGTCGTTGCCATGAAACAGATTACCCAAGTGCCAGTCGCTTGTTGCCAGAATCTTCATAGTGTGCTCTCTTCCCCCTTTTGTTCACGTGCTATAATGTCGAGCTATGCCAGCCATGAGTTCGTGGACACCGTTCACTCAACCCGACTGACAAGCAATAGCAAATAACGGAATTTTTCAGCTCAATAGCAAGCGCAGGTAAGCATCGTCCAGAGATAATATTTGAAAGTGCCATAGATAACGTTTGCGCTGGCACTTTCTTATATAAGACTTTGCTCTATCAAATATATATGACTGCTTCGAATAAAAACGCAACACCTAAAACGTATATAGGCATCGATTTTGGAAGGTTAACCTCGATGGCGCTTGAGGTTAACCTTA
>CAYXLA010000047.1:0-14513 GCA_964465765.1 uncultured Bacteroidaceae bacterium
AGCATGCCGGCAACGACAAGTGCGATGGGAGTGCCCTGCATGCCCTTGGGGATGTTGACGAGGCTGAGCTGCTCGCGGATGCCTGCGAAGATGACGAGTGCCAGTCCGAAGCCGACGGCTGTGGAGAAGGCGTAGACGGTGCCGGTGAGCAGGTCGTAGTTCTTCTGGATGACGGAGATGGCAACACCCAGCACGCAGCAGTTGGTGGTGATGAGCGGCAGGAAGACGCCCAGCGCCTGATAGAGTGCGGGCGACACCTTCTTGAGCACTATCTCGAGCATCTGCACCAGGGCGGCGATGACGAGGATGAAGGCGATGGTCTGCAGATACTGCAGTCCGAGGGTGTCGAGCACGTACTTCTGAAGTATGAAGGTGACGATGCTGGACATGGTGAGGACGAAGGTTACGGCTGCGCCCATGCCGAGTGCGGTGTCAATCTTCTTGGATACGCCGAGGAACGGACAGATGCCGAGGAACTGCGAGAAGACTACGTTGTTGACGAATATCGCCGATATGAATATCAATATTAGTTCCATGTGTGTGTTCTGTTTGAATTGTAAACTCTTTCTTTATCTGCGCGGTTTCAGGCCTTCGACTTCTTGAGACGGTTGACGCCGGCGATGAGGAATCCCAAGGCGATGAATGCTCCGGGTGCGAGGACGAAGAGCAGCATGCCGTAGTCTTCGGGGAAGATGGTGGTGCCAAAGATCTTGCCCGTTCCGAGCAGCTCGCGTATGGAGCCGAGGATGGTCAGTGCCACGGTGAAGCCCAAGCCAATGCCCAGTCCGTCGAAGAACGAGGGCAGCGGTCCGTGCTTGGAGGCGAAGGCTTCGGCACGTCCCAGCAGGATGCAGTTGACGACAATCAGCGGGATGAAGAGTCCGAGGGTCTTGTAGAGTCCGGGGACGTAGGCCTGCATGACCATCTGCAGCAGCGTGACGAACGAGGCTATGATGACCACGAAGGCTGGGATGCGCACCATGTCGGGGATGAGGTTCTTGACCGCCGCGATGACGGTGTTGGAACATATCAGCACGAAGGCTGTGGCGAGTCCCATCGACATTCCGTTGATGGCGCTCGAGGTGGTTCCGAGCGTGGGGCACATGCCAAGCATGAGCACGAATGTGGGGTTCTCTGTGATGAGACCGTTGAGGAATACTTTCAGATTGTTCATTTTCTTTTATCTCCCCTCGATGATTATTTGTTTACCGATTTGCCGCTCTGCTGCTGCGATGCGCCTGATGTGGCGTCGGCAGTATTGCCGTTGAAGACTTCGTAGGCTGCGTTGACCGCCTTGAGGAATGCTCGTGAGGTGATGGTCGATGCCGTGATGGCGTCGATGTCGCCGCCGTCCTTAGAGACGGTGAGGTTGTCCTTGCCGGGGTTCTTGCCTGTGATGTCGCCCTTGGCGCCTTTCTTGAACCACAGTCCAGCCTTGTCGCCCAAGCCCGGAGTCTCGGAGTGGCTGAGGATGGAGTAGTCGGTGATGTTGCCGTCCTTGTCGAAGCCGATGAGGATGGTCAGCTCTCCGCCGAAGCCCATTGCCGACGACTGCACGGCAGCGCCGATGAACTCACCGCCCTTGGAGGCAGGATAGACAATGTAGTCGGTGCCGTCGGAGCTGACGGTCTGCTGCTCGGCTATGGGGTCGTTGTCGAACCCCTCGATGACTTGGCTCACCGCATCGCTCAGTGTCTTGGCACTTGCAGCGGCGATGGGAGCCTTGGTAAGCTCGTTGACAAAAGCCAGTATGCCTACGGTGATGACTGTGATGCCCGTGAGCACCAGCACCATATTCTTTAGTGACGATTCTAACTTCTTCATTATTTCTTAACTGCTTTTACTGCCTTGCTGCTGAAACGCTGCGGCTTGATGTAGATGTTGATGAGAGGCACGAAGGCGTTCATGATGAGGATGGCGAACGACATGCCTTCAGGATAGGAACCAAACAGGCGGATGATGACGGTGATGAGTCCGATGCAGACGCCATAGAGCAGCTGTCCGCGATGGTTCATTGGCGACGTGACGTAGTCGGTTGCCATGAAGATGGCGCCGAGCATCAGGCCTCCGGTGAAGAGCTGCGTCACAGGCGACGGATAGACCGTGGGGTTGGCGAGATACATTATTCCGCCAAAGACGAACACCGTGGCGATGATGGCAACGGGGATGTGCCATGTGATGATTTTCTTCCACAGCATGTAGGCTCCGCCAAGCAGCAGTGCCAAGGCGCTGATTTCGCCAAGCGAGCCGCCGAGGTTGCTGCCGATGAGCATCTCGAACGAGCTGGGCAGCTGGTCGAGCGAAGCTCCCGGAGCACCGTTGATGACGCCCTTGATGATGCCGAGCGGCGTGGCTGCCGTGGTGGCGTCGGTGTAGGCAAAGAGCTGTCCGGGCACGGGCCATGTGGTCATCTGTGCAGGGAACGATATGAGCAGGAACACGCGTCCTGCCAGTGCTGGATTGAACGGGTTGTTGCCCAGACCGCCAAAGGGCATCTTTGCCACGCCAATGGCGAAGAGTGCGCCGAGGATGACAATCCAGATGGGCAGGTTGGACGGCAGGTTGAATGCCAACAGCACGCCGGTGATGGCGGCAGAGCCGTCGGTGATGCTCGTCGTGGGCCGATGCATGATGAACTTGCCTATTGCCCACTCGAACAGGAGGCATGCCAGGACCGAAGTAAGGGTTACAATCAATGCTCCCAGACCGAAGAAGCACAGCGATACGATGAATGCCGGAATGAGGGCAATCAGCACGCCGTACATGTTTTTCTTTATGCTGTCGTCGGCATGGTCGTGGGGCGAAGGCGACACTAACAATTTATTTTCCATCTCTTCGTCTGTTTATGGTTATTTCTTTGCATTGCGGGCACGTATAATCGCTCCCACCCTTGCCTTGCCGAGCGAAATGTAGTCGAGCAACGGACGGTTGGCAGGACAGGTGAACTGGCATGCGCCGCAACTCAAGCAGTCCATCACGTCTTCTTTCTCAAGTCTTTCGAACTGGTCATGCTCGGCGAGCTGCGCCATGAGGTAAGGTTCCAGTCCCATGGGGCATGCGCTGACGCACTTGGCACAGCGTATGCAGGGATGAACCTCGCCGCGCTTGGCATCTTTCTGGTTCAGTATGGTGATGCCCGATGTTCCCTTGGCTGTCGGCACGTCGGTGTTGACCAGCGCCTTTCCCATCATGGGACCGCCGCTGATGATCTTGCCGGTGTCGTCGGGCAGTCCGCCGCAAGCGTCGATGAGCTGCTGAACAGGAGTGCCGATGCGTGCCAGGAAGTTGCCCGGGTTCTTTACTGACTTGCCGGTGACGGTGACCACGCGCTCGAACAGAGGCTTGTTCTTCTGCACAGCCTCGTAGACGGCGTAGGCGGTTCCGACATTCTGCACCAAGGCGCCTGTGGAGATTGGCAGTGCGCCACTGCCCACGTAGCGTCCGGTGATGGCCTGTATGAGCTGCTTCTCGCCGCCCTGCGGATACTTCATCTTCAGTGGGACGACCTCGATGCCGCTGAACGACTTGGCTGCTTTCTGCAGCGCCTCGATGGCGTCGGGCTTGTTGTTCTCGACACCGATATATGCCTTGTTGACCTTGATGGCCTTCATGAGGATGGTGATGCCCACCATGATCTCTTCGGGATGTGCCAGCATGAGGCTGTGGTCGGCGGTGAGGTAAGGTTCGCACTCTGCACCGTTGATGACGACGCACTCGGGCTTGAATGCGGGAGGCGGCGTCAGCTTGACCTGTGTGGGGAAGCACGCGCCACCCATTCCGACGATGCCCATGTCGGCAATCTTCTTGACTATCTCTTCTGAGCTGAGGGTGCACTCGCGCACGATGGTGTCGGTGCGGTCGATGCTCTCTTCCCATTCGTCGCCTGCGACGTCGATGATTACCGCGGGTTTGGGATAGCCGCTGGCATCAATCACGTTGTCTATCTTTGCCACCTTGCCGCTGACAGACGAGTGTATGGCTGCCGAGACGAAGCCGCCCGGCTCGGCAATCTTCTGCCCTACCTTCACCACGTCTCCCTTTGCCACGATGGGCTTGGCCGGAGCTCCGATGTGCTGCCCAAGCAGTATGCACGCCTTCTTGGGTATTTCGGCAGTCACAATCGGTTGGCCTGCTGAAAGTTTATTTCCGTGTGGATGAACTCCACCGATTGAAAAAGTCTTCAACATATGCTGATTCTGAAACTTATGCTTTGTCTTTGTCTGTGAAAATTATTGTGTTGCTGCCTTCTGCTGCCTTGTTGTCCACGGCAGGTGCTGCGGGTGCCGGCTTTGCTGCAGGAGTAGCTGTTGTTGCTTCTGCGGGCTTTGCTGCTGGAGTTGCTGCTGGAGTTGCTGCTGTTGCTGCTGCAGGAGCTGCAGGAGCTGCTGCAGGTGCTGGTTTTGGTGCAGGCTTTGCCGGAGTCGGGAAGTTGACGTCGATGATGGTCTTGTCCGGACACTCCGTGACGCATGCACGGCACATCTTGCACTTCTTGAAGTCGATGTAGGAGAGGTTGTTCTCGATGGTGATGGCCTCGAACTTGCAAGCCTTGAGGCACTTGCCGCATCCTATGCAGCTGACGGCACAAGCTTTCTTTGCAACTGCTCCCTTGTCCTTGTTGACGCAGCCGACATAGACGCGACGACCGCGCTTGCCTTTGTAGCGCAGCTCGATGATGTTCTTCGGACAAGCCTTGGTGCATGCGCCGCATGCCGTGCACTTGTCTTCGTCGACCTCGGGCAGTCCCGTCTCGGGATTCATGTGAATGGCATCGAACTTGCAGGCACGCGTGCAGTCGCCACAACCCAGACAGCCATAGCTGCAACCGGTCTCGCCACCATAGAGCTGTGCGGCAATGGCGCACGACTTGACGCCATCGTAGCTGTTCAGATGCGGACGGTTGGTGCACGAACCATTACATCTCACCACGGCAATCATTGGCTCGGAAGCCTCAGCCGTAAGTCCCATGAGTCCGGCAACCTTGTCCATGACCGGCTGTCCGCCCACAGGGCAGAACTTTCCCTCCATAGAGCCCGACTCGACAATGGCAGATGCCATTGCGCTGCAACCGGGGAAGCCACAGCCTCCACAGTTGGCTCCGGGGAGAACTTCGGTGACCTGCGCAATGCGCGGGTCTTCATGTACAGCAAATTTCTTCGAGGTGACATAGAGCACTAAAGCCAATACCAGTGCTATGACTCCGAGAGAAACCACTGCAATCATAATTACGTTCATAGTAAAAGACGATATATATATTAGGATTTTACTTCATTTCAAGAGTTATTCGGTTCGCTTCCCCCACCCCATCATCCTTGGGCATGACAAAGAAGCTGAACTTGCGCTTCAGCTTGTCCTTATTAATATAAAGGAGACTGTAGTAGGGAACGAGCATTGCGAATGCGCCCAATGCCATGAGCGGCTCGCTGATGTTGAGACGGCTAAAAACAAGAAGTGACACCACCAACACCAGGAACGGGATGACGATGCCATACAAGACAGCACTGCGCCCCATGCTGTCCGCACCAACAAGCCACACTTCATCGCCGGGCTTGTAGCACTGTGCAGCACATGGCACATTGTCGACTTCGATGATTTTCTCTTCCGACCCTACAGTGGAGCAGTGTTCCTTGACGCTGCAAGAGGCACACGACGACGCCTTCATTATCTTTACGCTCAAGCTTGAGACGCCGATACCTTGCACCACACCCCTGTATCTGACCATGTCATTAGCCATTTTGCAAACTCCACATTACAATTTGGCACAAAAATAAGTACATTTATTATAATCGGCAAACTTATGCAATAAAAATTTACCACTTGTAGTTGATACCAAAGCTCAACAGTTCACTGAGCTGGAAATGGCTCTTGCCACTGATGGGCGCTGCGCTGTCGTCGTAGCGGGCATGGACATAGAGTTTGGTGGAGAGATAGCGGTTGAGCGTCATGTTGAGCGTGTTTTCCCACTCTACGCGTACCCAGTTGTAGCTGGTCAGGTAGTCAAGACGCGAATCGAAGGTGATGTTCTTCGTGATCTGCCACTGCAATGTCGGCTGCACCTGCGAACCAAGGTTGTGCTTCACTTTCTGTCCTTCGTTGAGTCCATATGTGGTCTCGTCGACATTCTTGTCGCCGACATATCGCATGGTCCAGTTCAACGGGGCGAGGAACAGAGAGAAGGTGAAGCGGTTTTCGCTCTTGCGCTTGTAGTCGAGACCGACGGCGACGGTCAGGTCGGCAGGAGCAAAGAACGACGATATCAGTGCCGGATTGTTCGACTTGTATCCATGGACGAACTGCGTCTTGAACTCGGCGGAGATGGTGTAGTACCAGTGCTTCGATGCCTGAACGCCCAACTTGCTGTAGATGCGCAACTGGTCGGTATTGGTCAGATAGTCGTGCACGGTGTCCGACGGCGTCGATGCCAGACCGAGCTTTGCATCGAGCAGGCTCTCCCACTGCACCTTCTCCTGGTCGTTATAGATTGCCGAGACTTGGAACGTTGCCAACATGGAGTTGCTGCTCTCGCCACCTTTGTACCAGTTGTCGGAGAGGTAGAGTTGCGACAGTTGCAATGAGCCGTTGCCACTCAGCTTCCACCAGTTGGGCTTCTGTATCTCGACCTGTGCCGGTTCGTCGATGACAGGTGCCGGTTCCAAATCGAGCTTTTGTTCCATCTTGTTGCGTGCCATGCGTTGTGCTGTCCTCTCCTCGGCCTTCAGGTCTTCGGAGAATTCGGGAATGGCATCAAGCTCATCCTGCGTGAAGACAACCAGGTCCGGACGGTTCAAGTAGACACTCATCAGAGCATTGTCGACCTGCTTCTGCACGTCGGTATCGGCACCTGCAAGGTGAAGCTTCTTGACGGGTGCGGTGTAGAGCGTATCGTTTATCGTCACAGTGACATTGTCCTTTGGCGGACAGCCAAGCTGCGCTATTGGGTCGGACAGTTTCTCGATGACCGAACTTTGTCCTATTGCCGAGCGATAATAGGTCAGCGGGACAAACAGCCGGTAGTATTGCGGATTGGTGGAGATGTAACGCTGCGGCGTGGTCGGGTCATTCAGATAGTCCAGTTCGCCTAACAGTTGTTCGTGCAATATCGACACCGTGTCGAGCACAAAGTTGTTGTTTCGGTCGAACGGCACCAGCTTCAGCACGAAGTAGCGTCCTATAAGTCCCTGAAGTTGCTCGTTGGGCGTGGCGGAAGAGCGGGTTGTCACTACTTGCCGGGTCGTGGCGCCAGAAGTTGTCGGTACAGACGTGCGTGCCGAAACAGGCATGGCAGTGAAAACGAAGGCAGCAACGAGTGCTATATATATAATAAGGTGTAGTCTCTTCATATCGTACATCGAGATTAGCGGGTTAAGAGTGAACCAGATTTTTTCTTCCCGCAAAAATATTACAAATCCATCTATGCAGCAAGTAGATTGAAATTTTTCAGCCGCCATTGGCTTGTCAGTGGTTTTTTGCCTACTTTTGCACTTTGATGTATTCAATTGTAAAATAACCTATAAAAACAGTATCACTGTGAGCGAAACAAAATATATCTTCGTCACTGGTGGCGTTGCCTCCTCATTGGGCAAGGGCATCATCTCCTCATCTATTGGCAAACTTCTACAGGCCAGAGGCTTCAGGGTAACAATCAAGAAGTTCGACCCCTATCTGAACATCGACCCAGGCACGCTGTCGCCCTACGAGCATGGAGAGTGCTACGTCACTGCCGACGGCACCGAGACCGACCTTGACTTGGGACACTACGAGCGCTTCCTGCAGATCCATACATCGAAGGCAAACAACTTCACCACTGGCAAGATCTATAAAGCCGTGATTGACAAGGAGCGCCGTGGCGACTATCTGGGACGTACAGTGCAGGTAATCCCCCACGTCACCGACGAAATAAAGCGCTCCATCCGCATGAAGGACGGCAAGGAATATGACTTCATAATCTGCGAGATTGGCGGCGTGTGCGGCGACATAGAGTCACTGCCATTCCTCGAAGCCATCCGACAGATAAAGTGGGAGCTGGGACGCAATGCCCTGAACGTGCACCTTACATACGTGCCCTATCTTGCTGCAGCCGGTGAGCTGAAGTCGAAGCCCACACAGCATTCGGTCAAAGAGTTGCAGAGTGTCGGCATTCAGCCGGACATCATCGTGCTCCGCACCGAACATTCCATAAACAGCAGCGTGCGCCGCAAGGTGTCGCAGTTCTGCAATGTCGACGAGAGCTCCGTCATCGAGAGCCTCGATGCACCAAGCATCTATGAGGTGCCGATGCAGATGCATGCACAGCACGTCGACGAGACCATACTGAACAAGATGGGTGTACCATTCAGCGGCGAGCCCGAGCTCGACTCATGGAAAGCATTCCTGAAACGCCGCATCAAGGCAGAGGAAAGCCCCGCACTGCACATCGCACTGGTGGGCAAGTATGACCTGCAGGATGCCTACAAGTCAATTCGCGAAGCACTGTCGCAGGCAGGAACATACAACGACCGCAAGGTGAAGGTCGACTTCATCAACAGCGAACGTCTCGACGACAGCAACGTCGCTGAGCGTCTGCGCGGCAAGGCTGGCATCCTCATCGGTCCCGGCTTTGGCGACCGCGGTATACCTGGAAAGATTGTTGCCATACGCTATGCACGCGAGAACAACATCCCGTGCTTCGGCATCTGTCTGGGCATGCAGATGATGGTTGTGGAGTTCGCACGCGACGTGCTGGGCTACACCGATGCCAACAGCAGCGAGATGGACAGCAAGACGACACACAACGTAATCGACCTCATGGAGGAGCAGAAGGCTGTGACAAACATGGGCGGCACCATGCGTCTTGGCGCTTACGAGTGCAAGATTCGCAAGGGTTCGCGTGCCTATGAGGCTTATGGCAAGGAGAAGGTGCAGGAGCGCCATCGCCATCGCTATGAGTTCAACAACGACTACAAGCAGCAATATGAGGATGCAGGCATGCAGTGCACCGGCACCAATCCCGAGTCGGGACTGGTCGAGATTGTCGAGATACCGCAGCTGAGCTGGTTCGTCGGCACGCAGTTCCATCCGGAATACAGCAGTACGGTGCTGGGTCCCCACCCTCTGTTCCTGTCGTTTGTAAAGGCAGCCATCGCCAACGAAGCAAAGGGCAACGAAGCCTCGAAGTGAAGACTGGCAGCATGTGTGCAGACACATGTGTGTCTGGAGACCAATGATTCGTCACAACAACACGAAAAAACGTAAAAGAGTAAAGAAGAAACAAAATGGATAAAAACACCATAACTGGGTTGGTGCTCATCGCCTTGGTGCTGATAGTGTTCACCTTCCTGAGCCGCCCCAGTCAGGAGCAGTTAGAGGCACAGCAACGTTACTATGACTCCATAGCACAGGTGGAACAGCGCAATGCCGACCTGCAGGCTAAAGCCGAGGCAGCACTTGCCAACGAGCGTGCAGCTGATGTACGCCACGACTCCACGTCACTGTTCTTCGCTGCAGCAACAGGCACCGAGAGTCATGTCACCATCGAGAACGATGTGCTGGCACTTACGCTGAGCACCAAGGGCGGTGCTCCCTGGCAGGCAGTGCTGAAAGACTATAAGGAACAGGACAAGACCACACCCGTGAGCTTGTTCGTGGGCGAGGATGCGTCGCTGAACTTCCTGATGTACAATGCACACGACATCTTCCAGACCACCGACTACTACTTCACGCCTGTGCAGCAGTCCGACAGTTCGGTGACCATGCGTCTCTCTGCCGATGCTTCCAGCTACGTTGACTTCACCTACACACTGTCTGGCTCCGACTCCTATCTCGTCAGCCTCGACATTCGTGCAGTGGGCATGGACGGCAAGCTGGCACGCAGCAACGACCACATCGACATAGAATGGAACGAACGTGCACGCCAGATTGAGAAGGGCTATACCTACGAGAACCGTCTGGCCGAACTGACATACATGACCGAGGAAGACGGCATCGACAACCTGTCGGCCTCTAGCAATGAAGACAGCGAAGACATTGAGTATCCCGTCACATGGGTTGCATTCAAGAACCAGTTCTTCTCTGCTGTCATGATTAGCGACGACGGCTTCAACGATACCAAGGTCACTTCTACGCTGGAGCAGCGCGGCAGCGGATACATCAAGAGCTATTCGTCGGAGATGAACACCGCCTTCGACCCCACAGGAGCAGAGCCTACAAAGCTTCACATGTACTATGGTCCCAACCACTACAAGATTCTGTCGGCACTCGACGATGGCAGCCACAACGACTGGGACCTGAATCGTCTGGTCTATCTGGGTTGGCCTATCGTGCGCTGGATTAACCAGTTCTTCACCATCAATGTGTTCGACTGGCTCTCGCGTCTTGGCATGGGCATGGGACTGGTACTGCTGTTCATGACGCTCATCGTCAAGGCTGTCGTCTTCCCTGCCACTTGGAAGACCTACATATCGAGTGCCAAGATGAGGGCACTGAAGCCTAAGGTCGACGAGATTAATCAGAAGTACACCAACGACGCCGATGCCATGAAGAAGCAGCAGGAGATTATGACACTCTACAGCCAGTATCGCGTCAGTCCTATGGGCGGCTGTCTGCCAATGCTCATACAGTTCCCCATACTCATGGCGTTGTTCCTCTTTGTGCCGAGTGCCATCGAGCTTCGTCAGCAGAGTTTCCTCTGGGCAGACGACCTCAGCACCTACGATGCCCTCGTGACATTCCCGTTCAACATACCGTTCCTGGGCAATCACCTGAGCCTCTTCTGCCTGCTCATGACAGTCACCAACCTGATGTACATGACCTACACCATGAAGATGCAGGACACGGGAGCTAACCCGCAGATGGCAGCAATGAAGTGGGTCAACTACCTCATGCCGGTAATCTTCCTGTTCGTCCTCAACGACTACCCTGCCGGACTTAACTACTACTACTTCCTCAGCATGCTCATCAGTGTTGTGACGATGATTGTCATGCGCCGTTGCACCGACGAGGCAAAGCTCTTGGCACAGCTCGAGGCAAACAAGAAGACGGCAAAGGAAATGAGCAAGACTGGCTTCGCAGCACGTCTTGAGGCCATGCAGAAGCAGCAGGAAGAGCTGAAACGTCGTCAGCAGCAGAGCGGACGCAAGTAAATAGCCACAGGAATAGATACTGCCGATGGACAACAACAAGCAGCGTCATATAGTGTTTGTGGTCAACCCCACCTCCGGCACACAGGGCAAAGACTCTGTGTTGCAGGCGGTGAATGAGGGCATTGACCGAGAGAAGTACACCTTCGACATTCGCGAGACCGAATATGCAGGCCATGCTACGGAGATAGCAGCACAGTGTGCTGCCGATGGTGTGTTTGCCGTTGTCGCTGTTGGCGGCGACGGCACTGTCAATGAGACGGCACGCGCGTTGGTCCATACCGACACTGCTCTTGGCATCATCCCTTGTGGCTCCGGCAACGGACTGGCACGCCATCTGCAGATAGGCATGAACACACGCAAAGCCATCGACACCATCAACGAGGGCTGGATTGAAAACATCGACTATGGTCGCATCAACGACCACAAGTTCTTCGTCACCTGTGGCGTTGGCTTCGATGCCTTTATCAGTCTAAAGTTCGCACAGGCAGGCAAGCGAGGTCCATTGACATACATCGAACAGGCACTCAAGCAGAGCCTCAACTATAAGCCAGAGACCTACGAACTCACCGTCGACGGCAACACCGAGCACTACAACGCATTTCTTATTGCTTGTGGCAATGCGGCACAGTATGGCAACAATGCCTACATAACCCCTAAAGCCACGCTGACCGACGGACTGCTCGACGTCACCGTACTGCAACCGTTCACTCTGCTCGATGTACCAGAGCTGGCAGTACAGCTCTTCACCAAGACCATCGACCAGAACAGCCACATCAAGACATTGCGCTGCAAGAGTCTGCACATAGTCCGTCAGTCAGAAGGCGTGGTGCACTACGACGGCGAACCAGTGATGACAGGCAACAACATCACCATCAACATTGTGCCGGCAGGACTGCGCGTCATAGTCCCCAACGAGACGAAAGACCCCAACATGCTGGAGCGTGCACAGGAGGTCTTCAACGGACTGCGACAGGTCAACGAAGAGTTCTTCGACGGCATACGCAACAGCGACATCATCGGCATAGGCAAAAAACAAAGCAAGCGCGACAAGCAGTGATTTCCGCAGGAATCTTCCCTGCATTCGCCCTTTCCCCACATCAAAGACAACCGCATTGTCTTGCCTTTTACGCCGAAAAGTACTACCTTCGCGGCACCGACAATCTATACCACAATGAGGAAAGCACTCCTAACAGCAATCGTTGCACTGACGACTACACTTGCAGCCGTGGCACAAGGCCAAGACTTCGGCATGTGGTATGAGTTGGGTATGGAGAAACGCATCGACAGTCGCTGGACAGCCTCCATCGTCGGAGAACTTAGACTCGTCGACAATCTGCACAAAATAAACCGTTGGGCCATCAAGCCCAATGTTTCCTATCGGCTGCAGTCGTGGCTGACGGCGACTGTGGGCTACGAACTGTTCTTCATAAAGTCATACTCGCTGACCTCCGACGGCACCTACAGCAAGCGTGGCAACTACACACAACATCAGATTAACGCTGCCCTGCAGGCAAGCTACAAGATTGGACCAGTACGACTCTCTCTACGCGAACGTTGGCAATACGACTACCGTCCGCAGCAGACCAACAGTCAGCGCTACGACTACACGACCGAGAGTTGGGACGGAGAGGAACACATCTTCCATGGCAACGCAAGCCACATGTTGCGCTCACGCCTGCAGATTGACCACGACATCACCTCCCTGCGTCTGCGCACATATGCCAGCGCAGAGCTGTTCAACGCATGGAACATACAAAAGGCACGCTACACCGTAGGCGTTAACTGGAACGCCACAAGCCACAGCTCCATACGTCTGCGCTATTTCTACGACGACGTACGTCGCAAGCCCAACGCCTACACCTACGACTTCCACATCGTCGCCCTTGGCTACTGGCTCCTCTTCTGACGTCATTCCACTGTCAGAGCAGACATTCAGAAAGCATCTCTCACTGCATAGAGAGGAACATTTGTCATCCACTCCTGCTCACGATAAGGTGACATCGAGAAGCGGATGCCATGGAGACCAGGATTGTCCTGTACATATTGGTGTAGGGATTTAGCCCTCAGGTTTTCTTCCGCCTTCACCTCAATGGGGATGATGACTGCCTCATGTTGTATCACGAAGTCAATCTCCATTGTGGAACTCTCGTTGCTGTAATAGTATATGTATGTCCGTGGGATATTGAACATTTGCTGGAGGACGTAATTCTCGCTGAAGGCTCCCTTGTATTCCTCAAACACATTGTTGCCTATGAGTATTTGCTCAGGAGGAGTCTGCGACATGGCACCTAGCAGTCCACAGTCGAGCACGAATAGCTTGAAGGCAGAGACATCCTCATAGAAAGACAAGGGAATGGCAGCCTTCTTGATGCGAGGGACCTTATGGATGAGACCTGCATCTATCAGCCATTGTATGGCGACCTCGAAGTCATTGGCTCTTGCTCCTTTCCTGACTGCTCCATAGATGAACTTCTTGTTGGCACGAGCCAGTTGTGAGGGAATGGATTGCCACACCATATTAATACGTTGCACCTGATTCACGGGAGCATGCTTGGAGATATCGTTCTTGTAGGCAATAAGGATTTTCTCCTGAATGTCTCTGACAGTCCAGACGTCTTGTGTCTGTATGTAGGCAGAGACGGCTTCGGGCATACCGCCTGTGAAGTAATACTGGCGCAACAACTCCTCGCAGAGAGGACGCAGGTGATTCAGCGTTTCCCAATCTTTGGAACGCATGATATCAAGAAGTTGCTCCTTACCCATGGCAAGAAGGAACTCTTCGAAGTCCATGGGATACAGATACAGCATATCGACTTTTCCCACGGGGAACGATGTTCCCTCATGCAGTGTGATGCCTAACAGGGAACCGGCTACAGCCACATGATACTCTGGAGCATTCTCACAGAAATATTTCAAGGATGCCAATCCCTTGTCGATTTCCTGTATCTCATCGAGGAATATCAGTGTCTTGCCTGGCATAATGCTTTCGCCAGATATGGCACTGAGGCTTCTGATGATGCGTGGAATGTCATAGTCGGAGAATATGGCACTCACCTTGTCGTTGTTGTCGCAGTTGACATACACGAGGTTGTCATATTCCCGTCTGCCGAATTCCTTGAGAATATAGGTTTTGCCCACTTGCCTGGCACCTTCCAATATCAAGGGCTTGCGAGCGGGAGAGTTCTTCCATGCTATTAATTGCTGATATATAGACCGTTTCATGTCGTCACCTTTAATATTTTGGGCGCAAGATACACTTTTCCCGGGGAACTTTCGCCCTATCACCACATTTTTCTCGGGGAACTTTTGCCCTATCACCACACTTTTCTCGGGGAACTTTCGAACTTATATGGGAGCAAAACACATTTTGTCCGCCACATCTACACCTTATTATAT
>CAYXLA010000048.1:0-14511 GCA_964465765.1 uncultured Bacteroidaceae bacterium
TCTGCCGGGTCAAGAGCCCCAAGCAGTAGACGGGCCTCTTCCTTTTTATGCCCACCTATTTCCTACTGCCTCTATATAGACACAAATCCTGACGGATAAGCGGCAACTTTTAGGGGCATTAATGTCTAGGCCCTTAGACATTAATCGTCTTGCCCCTGGACATTAATGTCCTTTTTTGCTGTCTAAGGGATACTTTGCCAAGTAAGTAGTAATAACTTCTTTGGCTTAACATTGTACCTTTGCAATAACGATACCGCCAAAGGTCCCTCTCGACGGGAGTGAACTATCCCGACCCGACAAACTTTTGGCGGTATTGTTGCATTCAGTTCCATGTTGCAGTCATAAGTCCTCTCTTCGCTGTGTTAGTTTCTATCTATTTGAGAGGTGCCCTCTTTCACTTGCAGTACTACAAGCAGTTTGACCGCGATGACATCATTGATGCGGGTACATGCATTGCCGAGACTTGCACATGAAGAGACAACGCGGTATAATCTCAACACTTTTTCCATATATATAATGGTGTAGCGCTGCCATACGTCAAGGTATCTCTTATGTTAGGGCTTGGTGTAATGTGTCGGTCAATGGTGACGCTTGATTCGAGCGGTGTATATACCATATTATATATATGTCTTGGCGAGGCGTACACTATAGAATATCTAAAGTTCTCCTCTATAGCCATGCCGTTACTTTTGTAACATTATCGTTATCAGAAATGTTATTTTTATTAAAATTTGTCATTAAAGAACGTTTTTTGCTTCATGTTTGTGTGCTTGTGAGTTTATTATTACTAACTTTAGACCCGAAAGCAGCTCACCGCTGTCATAACCGAATCTAATAAATATATAACTTCTGCTTAATAATGGAAAATAAAATTCAAGAGCTGACTGATAAAATCTATCACGAAGGTGTGGAGAAAGGCAATGTCGAAGCTCAGAAGATTGTATCTAAGGCCAAGGAAGATGCAAAACGGATAGTGGAAGAAGCTCAGACGCAGGCCGACTCGATTATCGCCGAGGCAAAGAAGTCTGCAACCGAACTGAGTGAGAATGCCAAATCGGAATTGAAACTTTTTGCCGGACAGTCGGTGAATGCTCTCAAGTCTGAAATAGCTACGCTTATTACGGATAAGATTGTAAGTGCAGATGTAAAAGATTTTACTGCTAACAAAGACTACCTCAATTCATTCATCCTTTCGCTGGCAAAACAGTGGTCCACGACGGAACCCATCACTATCTCTACTGAAAATGCTGAAGGCTTGAAGAAGTTCTTCGCTGCACAGGCAAAAGATTTGCTGGACAAGGGAGTGAAGATAGAGCAAGTAAATGGCAAGAAGGCTTTGTTCTCCATCTCGCCTGCTGACGGTTCGTATAAGGTGGACTTCGGAGAAGAGGAATTTGAGAATTACCTTAAGGACTTCCTCCGTCCTCAGTTGATTGACCTGTTGTTCAAGTAAAGAGTCCCGCTTATGAGTCAGTATTATTACTTGGTGACAGGGCTTCCGGAGCTTACTCTGGAAGACAACAAATTGAATCATACCGTTGCTGACTTCAAGACGGAGTTTTACCCTTTATTGTCCAGCTCTGACAAGAAGCTGGTTGACTTTTTCTATCTGCAATATGATAACCGCAACCTGCTGGCTCTCTTGAAGGACAACGCTGCTGATACAGACCCGTGTGGCCTGTTTAAGGCGGAGCAGTTTCTGGATGTGATTAGACAGTATAAGGAAGACGACGGCGTCATTTCAAACACTCAAGGCTTGCCTAAGTATATGATTGCATTCATCGTAGACTACTTTGAGCAGAAAGAGAGCGATGCGGCAGTCGATGAGATTGCACTTGAGGATAAGCTGTCGGCACATTATTATTCCTACGCCATGAAGTGCGGAAACAGGTTTGTGTCGTCGTGGTTTGAATTCAACTTGAACGTGAAAAACATACTTTCTGCCATTAATGCCAGAAGGTTTAAGCTTGAAGTCCCGTCGGTCATTGTCGGTGATACCCCTGTCTGCGAAGCCCTCAAGACATCGAATGCGAGAGACTTCGGACTCGCCGGAGAGCTTGACTATCTTGACGAGTTGCTGAAGATAGGTGAGACACACAACATCCTTGAGCGAGAGAAGAAGATTGATCAGCTGAAGTGGAAGTGGATGGAAGACAAAACATTCTTTGAGTACTTCTCGATAGAGCGTCTGTACGTATTCCTCCTGCAGGTAGAGCTAGTGGAACGTTGGCTGTCTCTCGATAAGGACAAGGGCAACAAGATGTTCCGCGACATCATCGCTTCGTTTAAGAATGACGTGAAAGTCCCCGTTGAAATCTGAATTAAAAAAATAAAATAGTATCAAATATAATATGGCAACAAAAGGAACTGTTAGTGGAGTAATATCCAACATGGTGACCCTCAATGTCGACGGCCCCGTGGCGCAGAACGAAATCTGCTACATCACGACCGGTGGCGACAGGCTGATGGCCGAGGTTATTAAGGTGGTAGGTTCTCAGGCTTATGTTCAGGTGTTCGAGAGCACCCGCGGCTTGAAGGTTGGTGCCGAGGCTGAGTTCACCGGTCATATGCTTGAGGTGACACTTGGCCCTGGAATGCTTTCCAAGAACTACGATGGTCTACAGAACGACTTGGACAAGATGGAGGGCGTATTCCTGAAGCGCGGACAGTACACCTATCCGCTCGATAAAGAGAAGAAATGGCACTTCGTGCCTATTGCGAAGGCTGGCGACAAGGTCAAGTCTTCTTACTGGTTGGGGCAGGTTGAAGAGAACCACCAACCTCTGAAGATTATGGCTCCTTTTAATCTTGCGGGAGAATGCACCGTCAAGTCAGTAGCCCCCGAGGGCGACTACACCATCGAAGATACTATGGCTGTGCTCACAGATGCTGCCGGTCATGACATCAACGTAAACATGATTCAGAAGTGGCCTGTCAAGGTCGCTATGACCAATTATGTGGAGAAGCCACGTCCATTCCGTCTGCTTGAGACTGGTGTACGTGTCATTGATACGCTCGACCCAATCACTGAGGGTGGTACAGGCTTTATCCCAGGACCTTTCGGAACAGGTAAGACAGTGCTGCAGCATGCCATCTCCAAGCAGGCCGAAGCCGACATCGTTATCATCGCTGCCTGCGGTGAACGTGCCAATGAGGTTGTGGAAATCTTCACTGAATTTCCCGAACTGATAGACCCACATACTGGCCGCCGCCTTATGGAGCGTACCATTATTATTGCCAACACGTCGAACATGCCTGTAGCTGCCCGTGAAGCCTCAGTCTATACAGCCATGACCCTTGGCGAATACTATCGTAGCATGGGACTCAAGGTTCTGCTCATGGCCGACTCTACATCTCGTTGGGCACAGGCTTTGCGTGAGATGTCAAACCGTATGGAGGAGCTCCCTGGTCCTGATGCGTTCCCAATGGATTTGTCATCAATCATCTCCAACTTCTATGGCCGTGCAGGCTATGTACGTCTGTATAATGGCAACACAGGATCTATCACCTTCATCGGTACAGTGTCGCCTGCCGGCGGTAACCTTAAGGAACCTGTCACCGAGAATACCAAGAAGGTGGCTCGCTGCTTCTATGCTTTGGAGCAGGATCGTGCCGACAGAAAGCGTTATCCGGCAGTAAGCCCGATAGACTCCTATTCCAAGTACGTCGAGTATCCTGAATTCCAGGACTACATAGCACAGCGCATCGACAAGACATGGCTCGACAAGGTCAACGAACTGAAGACACGTCTGCAGCGTGGTAAGGAAATCTCTGAGCAGATAAACATCCTCGGTGACGACGGCGTGCCAGTGGACTATCACGTAACGTTCTGGAAGTCCGAGCTCATAGACTTCGTCGTTCTCCAGCAGGATGCCTTCGATGAGGTTGATGCCGTTACTCCTCTCGACCGTCAGGAAGAGATTATGAACCTCGTTATCGGCATTTGCCACACTCGCTTCAACTTCGACAACTTCAACGACGTAATGGACTACTTCAAGAAGTTGATAAACCTCGGCAAGCAGATGAACTATGCGCCCTACAAGTCGGAGAAGTACGAAGACTTCAAGAGTCAGATCGAGGCAATGGTGAAGGAACGTGCCGTTGAATAACACAGAGTTAACGAATAAACACACATAGATAAAGATGTCAACTAAAGCATTTCAAAAGATATACACCAAGGTCACTCAGATTACCAAGGCCACGCTTTCACTCAAGGCTACTGGCGTTGGCAATGACGAGCTTGCCAAGGTGAACGGCAAGCTTGCCCAGGTGGTGAAGATTGCCGGAGATGAAGTTACGTTGCAGGTCTTCGAAGGTACGCAGGGCATTCCTACCGATGCCGAGGTCGTGTTCCTGGGCAAGGCTCCTACACTAAAGGTCAGTGACCAGCTGGCTGGCCGCTTCTTCAATGCCTTCGGTGACCCCATCGATGGCGGTCCTGAGATAGAAGGTGAGGAAGTGGAGATTGGTGGACCTTCCGTAAACCCCGTACGTCGTAAGCAACCTTCTGAACTTATCGCTACTGGTATTGCAGGTATTGACCTTAACAATACGCTCGTGTCTGGACAGAAGATCCCGTTCTTTGCTGATCCAGACCAGCCGTTCAACCAAGTCATGGCACTCGTAGCCATGCGTGCCAAGGCCGACAAGATTATTCTTGGTGGTATGGGTATGACCAACGACGACTACCTCTTCTTCAAGAATGTATTCTCCAACGCCGGTGCTCTCGGCCGTATCATAAGCTTCATGAACACCACCGAAGACCCTCCAATCGAGCGTCTGCTGGTGCCTGACATGGCTCTTACCGCTGCCGAGTACTTTGCTGTACGCAACAATGAGAACGTGTTGGTGTTGCTTACCGATATGACATCCTATGCCGATGCACTCGCAATCGTCTCCAACCGTATGGATCAGATTCCTTCCAAGGACTCCATGCCAGGTTCACTCTATTCAGACTTGGCAAAGATCTACGAAAAGGCCGTGCAGTTCCCTGCAGGTGGTTCCATCACCATCATCGCTGTAACGACGCTGTCGGGTGGCGACATCACGCATGCAGTGCCTGACAACACCGGTTACATCACCGAGGGACAGCTCTTCCTGCGTCGCGATAGCGACATTGGTAAGGTCATTGTCGACCCATTCCGCTCTCTGTCACGTTTGAAGCAGAACGTTACAGGTAAGAAGACGCGCAAGGACCACCCACAGGTAATGAACGCTGCCGTACGTCTGTATGCCGATGCAGCCAATGCAAAGACGAAGTTGGAGAATGGTTTCGACCTCACCGACTACGACGAGCGTACACTTGCCTTCGCTAAGGACTATTCGGACAAGCTTCTTGCTATTGATGTCAACCTCGACACCACCGAGATGCTCGACGTGGCTTGGCAGCTCTTCGGAAAGTACTTCCGTCCTGAAGAGGTCAACATCAAGAAGGAGTTTGTGGACCAGTACTGGCCGGAAAAGAAATAACAAACAATATTTTTTCATTCACACACCGTGGCTATTAAGTTTCAATATAATAAGACCTCACTCCAGCAGCTTGAGAAACAACTCAAGGTGCGCGAGCGTACTCTGCCTATCATCAAGAACAAGGAGAGTGCCCTGCGCATGGAGGTGAAGCGTTGCAAGGACGAAGCCGTGCAGCTGGAAGAGGCCCTTGAAAACGGGATACAGTCCTACGAAGCCATGTTTGCCCTATGGAGTGAGTTCGATGCCTCGCTGATACGTATCGGTGACGTGCGTATGTCTGTCCGCAAGATTGCAGGCGTACGCGTGCCACAACTCGACGAGATTGAATTCTCGTTGTCGCGGTTCAGCCTGTTCAACTCGCCTGAGTGGTATCTTGAAGGCACGGAACTTCTGAAGGCTTTGGCCCACACAGCCATCGAACGCGAGTTCGTAGATGCCAAGCTAAGCCTGTTGGAACATGCCAGGAAGAAGACCACACAGAAGGTCAACCTCTTCGAGAAGGTGCAGATCCCTGGCTATACCGATGCCATCAGAAAGATCAAACGATTTATGGAAGACGAAGAGAACCTGTCTAAGTCGTCCCAGAAGATAATGAAGGCTCATCAGGAGCAGAGGAAGGAGGTAGTGGCATGATTACCAAGATGAAGAAACTCACGTTCCTGATCTACCATCGTGACTATGAGACATTCCTTGCCCGTATCCGCGAGTTGGGAGTGGTTCATGTGCAGGAACGTCAGCAGGGACAGATGGATACAGAGTTGCAAGATGCCCTCAAACAGCGTGCCGTCTACAAGGAAGTCATGAAGACGATGTCGTTCAAGATGAAGACCCCTGCCGCTCCTGCTGTAGACAATGGACTGTCTGCCCAAGAGCTTTTGCAACAGTACGAAACTCTCAACAACAACATCCAGAGCCTCAATCAGCAGCTCCCTGCCATCGACAAGGAGATTGCCGACATAAAGCCTTGGGGTGAGTTCGACTGGTCTTCCGTGCAACGTCTCTCTGATGCTGGCTACACCATTAAGTTCTATTCGTGCACCGAGCGCGAGTTCAATCCTCAGTGGAACGAGGACTACGATGTTGTCGTCGTTCAGAAATCGACGAGTCATATCAACTTTGTCGTTGTCTCTCGCGAAGATGTCAATATTGGCATAGAGCCTCTGAAGTTGCCTTCAGAGAGTCTCTCGCAGCTCACTGCCCGTCGTGAACAGACCGTAGCTGCCATAGCAGCAGCCAAAGAAGCGCTGTCGCAGTTCTGTGTTGCCAACTACAACACATTGGCGCAGCACGACAAAGGGCTCTCTGCCGACATAGACCTCATGCGAGTACGTCTCGATGGCGAGCCTCAGGCAGAAGGTGCAGTCATCCTCATGGAAGGCTGGATACCTGCCGATACCGAAGCTGACGTGCGTAGCTTCCTCGATCAGAGCAGTGTCTTCTACGAGATTCGCGATGCAGTTCGTGGCGACAATCCGCCCATCAAACTCAAGAACAACTGGTGGACGAGTCTCTACGAGCGCCTCACGGCTATGTATGGCATGCCTGTATATAATGAGTTTGACCCTACGCCGCTCATCGCACCGTTCTTCTCGCTGTTCTTTGCGTTCTGTCTCGGTGATGCCGGCTATGGCATAGTCTACATCATACTGGGCTCAATCCTCAAGAAGAAGATGCCTGGCATGCGTGGCATTGCCAACCTTGTCATCTCGTTGGGATTGTTCACAGCTATCTTTGGTTCCATACTTGGCACGTTCTTCGGCGTCAGCCTCTACGATGCTGCATGGGTACCTGCCGGTCTCAAGGAATTCATGATCTCAGGCAAGATACCTGGCACCACCTACGATAAGCAGATGGTTCTCGCCCTTGGCATTGGTGTCGTTCACACTGTCGTCGCTATGCTCATCAAGGCACTTGTTGCTACTACGCGCTATGGATTCAAGAATGCGCTGAGCGAATGGGGCTGGTTCCTCGTTGTCAGCACGTTCCCAATCGTTGGCACGGTCATGTTCCTCAACATCCTGCCCGAGAACATATCCACATGGACGTTCATCATCATCGGTGGCATAGCGGCCATAGGCATATATCTGCTCAACAACCTGCACCGCAATGTGCTCATCAACATTGGTGCCGGTGTGTGGGATACGTACAACATGGCTACTGGACTTATGGGTGATATCCTCTCCTATATGCGTCTGTATGCACTCGGTCTTGCCGGCGGTATGCTTGGTGGTGTGTTCAACCAGCTTGCCTTCATGGTACAGGAGTCTGCCGGTGGAATCCCCGGATGGGCTGTATGCTGCCTCATCCTGGTCTTCGGACACACGTTCAACATTGCCATGTCCAGCATCAGTGCATTCGTTCATCCTCTTCGTCTTAACTTCGTGGAGTATTTCAAGAATTCAGGCTACGAGGGCATGGGCACTATGTACCGTCCGTTCGACAACAAGGCAAACAGTTAACTCAGAGTATAATTAAACAAGAAAACAACAAAATCAATAAAAATCAATTACTATGGACATTAACGTACTTTTAGGTTACATCGGATTGGGACTTATGTTTGCCCTCTCCGGAGTAGGTAGCTGCTACGGCACTACAATCGCAGGCAACGCTGCAGAAGCAGCTCTGAAGAAAGATCCTTCAAAGTCTGCAAGTTACATGATTCTATCTGCGCTCCCCTCTACGCAGGGTCTTTATGGCTTCGTGGCATTCATCATGTCCATCGGCCGTGACTTTGCTCAGGACGGTCTGCTCATGCTCGGCATCGGTGCTGCTGTTGGTACCATCTGCCTCATCTCAGCTATTCGTCAGGGTCAGCTTGCTGCCAATGGTATCAACGGAATCTCTCAGGGCCACGATGTCATGGTCAACACCATGATCTATTGCGCACTTCCTGAGTTCTACGCCATCCTTGCATTGATTGGAATCCTTATGGTGTAATCTCCGCGCAGATATCAAGAGATAATTGGGTGTGCGTGCCTTTTGGCGCGCACACCTTTTTTTTTATGCCTGCCCTTAAAGCTTAAATCTCTTCGTGTAAATGCCATTCTGTACACCTCTAAGCCATGTTTTCTGCCCTCTGTTAAGCAATAAAAACACTTTGCAGCCCAATGTTAATCCAAATTAACGTGCATCATTGACTATTAGCATTAATTTTGCGACGCCATGCAACATAGTGCAATATCGACGTACGATTGTGCAAATTGCACGCTCGGCAAGTCGGTACTTTTGCGGCGCGGAAATGTTATAGGGCTTTCCGCTTTATTGTATTGCTTATGGGTATGTTTTCATACACACTATTCATAAGAGTTAGATTTAAGTATTAACTACATGGCAACCACGCGTGAGCGCAGTTGCCATTTTTTTATTAGAAGCACAAACGCTATGACAAAGACACAAAACCCACGGCTACTCTACACTGCCGTCAACGACTTCCTCCTTGAGCGCGAAACGCTCAGCGATGCAGAACTTGTTCGTGCATACGAGAAAGAAGTTTGGGAGCTGTCTTTCATAGTCTCCGGCTTTGGCATCATCTCTGCTGCCGACCGTTCTTCAGTCTTCTCTTCGGGTGATGTCGTCCTTGTGGCTCCACATGCATCGTGTCGTTGGAACTTCAGTCCTGTCACCTACTCAGCCGAAGACAGTCGTGCCGAGCGTCTTTGTCTCAATGTCAACGATGCCTTCCTCCGCAATCTCTGTAGCACCAATCCATATCTGACCAATATCCGTGCCGTCTGCGACAATCCTGTGTCGCTAATTAAGTTCGATGCCCCAATAGCACAGCGTCTCTCGCAAGTGATGCTCTCTATGGAGACCGAGAGCCGTGCCTTGCAGGTGGTAGACGTGCTCAGACTTGTCACCATTGGTGCCGAAAACAACGAAACACATAAGGTACCGCAAACCGAAGCTACTACAACCGATGATGTCACAGCCATAGGTAAGGCATGCAAGTTCATAAAGATGAATGCCTGGCGTGGCATCACCCTCGACGAGGTCTCACGCCACATGAGCATGAGCAAGTCTGCCTTCTGTGCCTTCTTCAAGAAGGGCACTGGAAGTAGCTTCGTCAGCTATCTCGACAACTACCGCATCGATACCGCCTGCATCATGCTCATGCGCGACCCCACACGCTCTGTCTCCGACGTCTGTTTTGAGACAGGTTTCAACAGCGTGTCCTACTTCAACCGCGTCTTCAAGAAGTACAAAGGCGTCTCGCCATCGGTCTATCGCCATGGCACATCCTTTCTTCCTTAAGGCTCGACTTGTCCTTTCGGCCAACGTGCTGTAGCACTTGCCATCCGCCCATTTCCTCGTTTTTCTTCCGTCATTGTCCGCTATTGATGGTATTATTGCTAATTTTGCGTCCAAAAACAGAATAATAATGCCCAATATGTCAACGAAGCCACAGGAGCCGGACTTTATCTTCGAGTCCAGTTGGGAGGTCTGCAATAGGGTAGGCGGCATCTATACCGTCCTCTCCACACGCGCTAAGACGCTGAAAGCCTCTCTTGGCGACAGGCTGATATTCATTGGTCCGGACTTTGGCACGGACAATCCTCTCTTCACCGAGATGAGCAACTACTGCGAAGCCTGGAAGCATCATGCCGCTATCAATGAAGGCATCCGTGTGCGCATCGGACGCTGGAACATCGAAGGTAGTCCACTTGCCATTCTTGTCGACTTCAAGTCGCTGTTCTGCGAGAAGGACGCCATCTACGCTCGCATGTGGTGTGACTTCGGTGTCGATTCGCTCCATGCCTATGGCGACTACGATGAATCCTGCATGTTTGCCGTGGCTGTCGGCAAGGTTGTAGAGAGCTACTATCGTTTCTTCCTCACGCCTTCCGACCACGTCATCTATCATGCCAACGAGTGGATGCTCGGTATGTCCGTCCTCTACTTGCAGAAGCAAGTGCCGGAGATTGCCACTGTCTTCACCACCCATGCCACATCTATAGGACGATCCATAGCCGGTAACGGCAAACCCCTCTATAGCTGCCTGCCAGGATACAACGGCGACCAAATGGCTGCCGAGCTCAACATGCAGTCCAAGCATTCCATTGAGAAGCAGACGGCACTGCATGTCGATTGCTTCACCACCGTCAGTCGCATCACCGACGAAGAATGCCGTCAGCTACTCACAAAGCCTGCCGACGTGGTTCTGCCCAATGGCTTTGAACCAGCCATCGTGCCGCAAGGTGCTGCATACACAGCCGCTCGACGCAGCGCACGTCGTCTAATGCTCCATGTCGCATCCTGCCTCATGGGCGAGACCTTTGCCGACGACACGCTCGTACTTGCCACTACTGGACGCTATGAGTTTAGGAACAAAGGCATCGACGTATTCATCGAGGCACTCTCGCGTCTGCAGCATGACAGCCGCCTTCATCGCAAGGTACTGGCACTAATCACCGTGCCTGCTTGGCTCGACACCTTCCGCTCCGACCTCCGTCAGCGTCTCGACTCCGGACTGTCATTCGCCGTACCGTTGCCCGACCCCTATATCACCCATAGCATCCATAATGCCGATTCCGACCGCATCATAGGCATGTTGCGCTATCATGGACTCCTCAACGCTACCGACGGTAACGTCCGCGTCATGTTCGTGCCGTGCTATCTCGATGGTCGTGACGGTATATATAATAAGGAGTACTACGACCTCGTGCCCGGTTTCGACCTCACCGCCTATCCCTCCTACTATGAGCCTTGGGGTTACACGCCGCTCGAGAGCATAGCGTTCCATGTGCCAACTGTCACTACCGACCTTGCTGGCTTTGGCCGTTGGGCGCTCGACACACAGGGCGACCGCACCATTGACAGTGGTGTCAAGGTGCTCCATCGTACCGACGACAACTACCTCCAGCTGACCGACAGTCTGGTCGATACCATTCTCGAATATGCCGACAAGAGCAATGCCGATGTGCGTGATGCGCGCCGTCGGGCAGCTTCACTGGCATCCAAGGCATCGTGGAGCCATTTCATCAGCTACTACTACACTGCCTACGACGTGGCATTCAGCAATGCCCTGAAGCGCTGCTGCCGTGAGACGGCAGGACACAGCGCACAGCAGTGAAGAATAGAAAACAAGAAAAATCAACACATTATATATTGAGATATGAAAATAAAAGCGAGTAACGTAAATGCAGCTAACTGGGAAGATGTGTCAGTCAAGTCGCACATCCCTGCCGAGTTGGAGAAGCTCTCCGAGCTGGCTCACAACCTGTGGTGGTCATGGAACTTCGATGTCACCGATCTCTTCAAGGACTTGGATCCAGTGCTTTGGAAGAAGGTAGGGCAGAATCCTGTTCTCCTGCTCGAGCGCATAAGCTATGCCAAGCTTGAGGCCTATGCCAACGACAAGGTCCTCTTGCGTCGCCTCGACGACATCTACACGCGATTCCGCAACTACATGGATGTCCGTCCCGATACATCACGTCCCTCCGTAGCATACTTCAGCATGGAGTATGGCTTGGATAATGTACTCAAGATCTATTCAGGTGGCTTGGGCATCCTTGCCGGCGACTACCTCAAAGAAGCTTCCGACAGCAATGTCGACATGTGTGCAGTCGGACTGCTCTACCGCTATGGCTATTTCACCCAGACACTGTCTATGGACGGCCAGCAGGTCGCTGACTACGAAGCGCAGAACTTCGGACAGCTGCCCATCGACCGCGTGCTCGATGCCAATGGCAAGCAGATGATTGTCGACGTGCCCTATCGCGACTACTTCGTACATGCCTATCTGTGGCGTGCCAATGTAGGACGTGTGTCACTCTATCTGCTCGATACCGACAACCCAATGAACAGTGAGTTCGACCGCACCATCACCCATAAACTCTATGGTGGCGACTGGGAGAACCGCCTCAAGCAGGAGATACTGCTTGGCATTGGTGGTATCCTCGCCCTCAAGCAGCTCGGCATACATAAAGATGTCTATCATTGCAATGAGGGACATGCCGCACTCATCAACGTTCAGCGCATCTGCGACTATGTGGCAGACGGACTGACCTTCGACCAGGCCATCGAGTTGGTACGTGCCTCTTCGCTCTATACCGTTCATACGCCTGTCCCTGCTGGTCACGACTACTTCGACGAAGGTCTCTTCGGCAAGTACATGGGTGGCTATCCGCAGCGCATGGGCATCAGCTGGGATGAGCTCATGGACATGGGTCGCAACAATCCTGGCGACCATGGCGAGCGCTTCTGCATGTCTGTCTTTGCCTGCAACACCTCCGAAGAGGTCAATGGCGTAAGCCGCAAGCATGGTGAGGTGTCGCGCAACATGTTCGCACCCATCTGGAAGGGCTACTTCCCTGAAGAGATGCACGTTGGCTATGTCACCAATGGCGTTCACTTCCCCACATGGGCTGCCGATCCATGGAAACAGCTCTATGCTTCTCACTTCGACGAGAACTTCCTCTACGACCAGTCGAACCCCGATATATGGAAGGCCATCTACGATGTGCCCGATGCTGAGATCTGGAAGACGCGCATGACGCTCAAGACTGACCTCATCAACTACATACGTCAGCAGTTCAGCGAAACCTGGCTCAAGAATCAGGGCGACCCTTCGCGTATCGTTGCACTGCTCGAGAAGATCAATCCCAACGCACTGCTCATAGGCTTCGCACGTCGCTTTGCTACCTACAAGCGTGCTCACCTGCTCTTTACCGACCTCGACCGTCTGGCTCGTATCATCAACAACCCCGACCGTCCTGTGCAGTTCCTCTTTGCTGGTAAGGCTCATCCTAACGATGGTGCAGGCCAGGGACTGATAAAGAAGATTGTCGAGATATCGCGTCGTCCCGAGTTCCTTGGCAAGATTATCTTCCTCGAGAACTACGACATGAAGCTGGCACGCCGCCTCATCTCTGGCGTCGACATCTGGATGAACACACCTACACGTCCGTTGGAAGCATCGGGCACGTCGGGTGAGAAGGCACTGATGAACGGTGTCGTCAACTTCTCAGTACTCGATGGATGGTGGTGCGAGGGCTATCGCGAAGGTGCTGGATGGGCATTGCCAGAGCAGCGCACATACCAGAACCAAGATCAGCAGGATCAGCTCGATGCTGCAACTATCTACTCTATCCTCGAGAATCAGATAGCACCTAAGTACTACAACATCTCTTCTCAAGGCTATTCAGAGGAGTGGGTTAAGGTCATCAAGAACTCAATAGCACAGATAGCTCCTCACTTCACCATGAAGCGACAGCTCGACGACTACTATGAGAGATTCTACAACAAGGAGGCACGCCGCTTCAAATACCTCTCTGCCAACAACAACGAACATGCCAAGGAGCTGGCAGCGTGGAAGGAGAATGTGGCATTCCGTTGGGACAGCATACAGATTGTCGGCTGCGAAGAGCCAGACGAGGTACGTCAGCACACGCTCGAGAGTGGCAAGACCTATACCGTCAAGTATGTCGTCGACGAGAAAGGTCTCGACGATGCTGTAGGACTGGAGATGGTAACCACCTATACCGATGCCGACGGACGTCAGCACATCTATTCGGTTGTGCCGTTCCGTGTCGTCAAGCGTGAAGGTGACCTCTATACATTCCAGGCAGACTTCACCATGGAGAATGGTGGCAGCTTCAAGCAGGCATGCCGCATGTTCCCGAAGAACGCAGCACTTCCTCATCGTCAGGACTTCTGCTACGTCCGCTGGTTCGGATAAGTCTCGGAATCTTACTAAAGCAAAAGCAGTGGCAGCCCATTGGGTTGCCATTGTTTTTTGCTTTACGTCCCTGATGCCTGTCGTATTGTGAGTGGAACCCCGGTGGAGATACCTATATATAATAAGGAGTATATGTGGCGGAGCCACTCAATCTGCTCCGTCGGAGCCAGTAGCACTTACTTGGCCGAGTTAGTAGTACTTACTTTGCCAACGAAGTATATCTTACTTTGCCAAGTAAGTGCTACTAACTTTTTTGAGGCAGTTTTCTTGACTTTGGGCCGATACCTATATAGGCACAAATCCTGACGGATAAGCGGCAACTTTTAGGGACATTAATGTCTCGGCCCTTAGACATTAAACGTGAT
>CAYXLA010000049.1:0-14074 GCA_964465765.1 uncultured Bacteroidaceae bacterium
ACATTATTGGGATAACCCCAGACTAAGGGAGAGAAGCGACCGCAGTCTGGGGCTAAGTACATCCTCCTAATGTGCCTCGAAGAGGTACATACATATAGGACATGGAAATATCTCCACAGTTTTTTCTACTGACCCGATATGACTAATATCAAACTGAATGGATACTAAAACCGAGGCTTGAGTGGATTATTTTCCAGCAGGAATTTGTAAGAAATCTCAAAAAGGTGCATATTTGCGCTGCGGAAAATCTCAAAAAGGTGTATTACCTAGAGGGTGAAAAATCTCGAAAAGGTGTATTATACGGCAGACAAAAATCTCAAAAAGGTGTAAAGGGCATCGATATGAAGCGAAAGATATATCAGCAACTCCTTGATTGTAAGGAAGAACCATTTCGCTAGCTTGATACTCGTCTTTCACCCCACACAAAGCAGAAAACGGCCTCGAAGGGACTCCTATTAATATGCAATTTACTGCATGTATCTTGTGGCATGTACACGCTGCCACACAAAAAAGGCACCTGTGAGATTCACAAGTGCCTTTAGTTTTGAAGTGGACCAGCTAGGGCTTGAACCTAGGACCTCCAGATTATGAGTCTGTTGCTCTAACCAACTGAGCTACAAGTCCTACTCTATATGCGTCCCCATCGGAGAAGCGGTGCAAAGGTAGTGCTTGAGCAAGAGATGTGCAAGTATTTTATCCTAAAACTTGTACTTGCGCTTCGGATTCTTGGGGAACCAGCCTTTCCTGACTCTCTTCTCCTGCTCGAACAGTTCGAGTATGCTCCAGAAGCAGGAGAAGCTGAATACTCCCAATAGCGAGGAGAAGATGACATTGTCGACACACAATGTTGCCACCATGCCTATCACTCCCGCCACAAGGAAGAGCCACCAGCAACGTACGCCCCAATAGTATTCTGACTTGATTACCACAGGATGGAACAAGCCTATTATCAGGAAGGTGCTGATGCCTATCGTGATGCCTGTCAGGTTGTGGTCGGTCAGAAAGTCCATGTTCTGTGCGTCGGTAATCTACCGCTGTCTTTGACGGACGGCAGATGATTATCTCTTGCTACTCTTGTCGTACTCTATAGGTACACCGTTCTTGATGCTTTGGTCGAGCGAGATGAGCGTCTCAGTGGCTGTGACGCCAGGAATCTGCTGGATCTTGTTGTTGAGCAAGTCCATCAGATGCTCATTGTCGCGTGCATAGACCTTTGTCAGCATGGTGTACGGACCAGTTGTGAAGTGGCACTCCACAACCTCAGGTACCTTCTGCAGTTCGCTGACCACCGACTTGTACATGGAACCTTTGTCCAGCTTGATGCCGATGTATGTGCAGGTGTTGAAGCCTAAGGACTTGGGGTTAACCTCATAGCCTGAGCCGACGATGATGCCAAGGTCTATCATGTGCTGTACACGTTGGTGTATGGCAGCACGCGATACTCCGCACTGTGCCGCTACATCTTTGAAGGGGATACGGGCATTCTTCGATATGATGGTGAGAATCTGCCTGTCCAAGTTGTCTATTTTATCCATAATCTTAGTTATTTGTTTTCCGTGCCGTCAGAAAGTAAGCAAATGTAGCTCTTTTTCTCAACTTATGCACGCAAAAGGGATAATTTAAAGACGAAAAACTTTCTTTACTTGACGATTTCAAGCAATTCCACCTCGAATATCAACGTTGAGAACGGCTTTATCTCGTTGCTTACCTCGCGTGAGCCATAGCCCAGTTCCTGCGGTACATAGAGGATGAACTTAGAGCCTACAGGCATGAGCTGCAGTGCTTCAGACCAACCGGTGATGACCTGACTTACACGGAATGTGGCAGGTTCGTTGCGTGAGTATGAGCTGTCGAACTCAGTGCCATCGATCAGTGTACCCTTGTAGTTGACCTTTACCTGATTGTCGAGTGTAGGCTTTTCACCTGTACCCATTGTCACAACCTTGTACTGAAGTCCGCTGGCTGTGGTCTGTACGCCTTCCTTAGTCTTGTTCTCAGCAAGGAACTTCTCGCCTGCTGCCTTGTTTTCGCCAAAGCGCTCTTCCAGCAGACGCTGCTGCAACTCCTGCATCTTCATGCCCGAGATGTTCTGTGCGTTTGTCATGTCCATGACCGACAGGTCGTGTGTCACACCATCTATGAAGCCCTTGATGAGGTACTGACGGTTGATGGTCTGAGTAGAGTCGGAGCCAAACAGCTGACTGTTGATTCCCTCAACCCAGTTCTTGCTGACCATCTGACCAATCTGTACGCCAATGGTATGGGCACGGCTCTGAGCGTCGTAGTTAGCAGAACCTTCCTTGAATCCCTTCATGAACTCGACCATCATGGTGCTGTCGATGCCCTGTTGCTCGAGGTACTCGTCAAGACCCTGTACGCGTGACATACCGATGGCATACGACAGTGAGTCGATTTCTGATTTCAGTTGTGTCTTCTGTCCCTGTGCTGTGCATGACGATACCAATGCGCATACCGCCAATGACAGGACTAATGTAATCTTCTTCATTTTGCCTTAAAAAGTAATACTGTTATAATATATGCAATAGTTCTACGTCGAATATCAATGCGCTGTAGGGCGGAATGGAGTTACCTGCACCGTGCTCGCCATACGCCATGTTGTCGGGTATGAACAGACGCCACTTGGCACCTTCGGGCATGAGCTGAAGAGCCTCAACCCATCCCTGAATGACTTGGTTCACGCCAAAGACAGCAGGCTGTCCGCGCTGTATGGAGCTGTCGAATACAGTTCCGTCGAGCAGGCGACCTTCGTAGTGGCACTCTACCTTGTCGGTAGCTTTTGGATGTGCACCATTCGCCTTACCCTCATTAAGCACTTCATATTGCAGTCCGCTGGGCAGTGTCACCACCTCCTTGCGCTGCTTGTTGGCATCAAGGAAGTCCTTGTTTGCCTTCTTGCGTGCCGCAGTCATCTTCTTGTCGAGCTCATCGATGTACTGGCTGACGATGATCTGTGCCTCCTTATGATCGATGGCAGGCTTCTTGCTCTGCAGAATGTCCTCAACACCCTTTGCAAAGTCTTCGATACTGATGTCCGTTGCACCCATGCCAAGCAGGTTCTGGCCGATGCCCATTCCCAGTGAGTAACTTATCTTATCCATAATGTCAATTGTTCGTAAATATCTTTATGTCAATTTAGCTTGCGAAAGTACTGCTTTATATCGAATAACACCGAGGGCTTATAGATAAAAATGTTTAATGTTATGCTCCGTAACCGTCACTTTAGTACATTTGTGATGTCGTGAACGAAAAAGCAAAAGGATAGGAAGTATCATTATGAAGAATCTTGTTTTCCTGACGGGCGCTGGCATAAGTGCCGAGAGCGGAATAAGCACATTCCGCGATGCAGGTGGACTATGGGATAAGTATCCGGTGGAAGATGTGGCAACGCCTGAAGGCTTCGAGCGCAATCCCAAGCTGGTGCTTGACTTCTACAACAAGCGGCACCGCGAACTGCTCAGCGTGGAGCCCAATGCCGCGCACTATGGTGTTGCCGAGCTTGAGAAGCATTTCAATGTGAGTGTCATAACGCAGAACATCGACAATCTGCACGAACGTGCCGGAAGCACTAAGGTGGTGCATCTGCATGGAGAGCTGACGAAGGCATGCTCCAGCCGATGGCCCGACGACAGGAGATGTGTGCGTGAACTGGGACCGGAAGAGGACATACATCTTGGCGACAAGGCTGCCGACGGCAGTCAGCTGCGTCCGTTCATCGTGTGGTTTGGCGAGGCAGTGCCCGAGATTGAGACAGCTGTAGGGATTGTGGAGACTGCCGACATCTTTGTGGTCGTGGGTACAAGTCTTAATGTTTATCCGGCTGCAGGACTGCTCAACTACGTGCCACGCGATGCCGAGATCTATCTTATCGACCCGAAGCCTGTCGACGCACATTCGGCACGCAACATTCACGTCATTCAGAAGAAAGCCACTGAGGGCATGCACGACTTGATTGATGCGCTCACCGCTTCACGATGAGTCGCACGACGAACCACAGGTGACGGGCAATAGTACCGAGCCATCCGTAGTGGTGTGCCATGATGTGCAGACGCTCGACAAGCGATGCACGTCGGTTGCGTGTGGTCAGTCCCTCGTCGAGGTAGTCTATCACGACAAGGTGGGTGTTGTGTATGGTCTGTGCCTTCTTGAGCTGGCGTATGCACCAGTCGAAGTCGGACGAGTAGCGGTAGCGCAGATTATATTCGTCGGCAATGCTGCGCTTACAGAAGAATGCCTGATGGCACACCATCATGCCTTGGCGAAAGCTCTTCCAGTTGAGTTGTTCGGGAGCCTTGTGGCGACGCATACGCAGGAAGTGACCGTTGCGGTCGACTATCTCGGTCTCTCCATACATGATGTCGGGCAGCACGTCGCCCTTCACGGAGTGGACCATGAGCTGCAGCGTGTCGTCCTCATGAAACTCATCGCCGGCATTCAGGAAGCAGACGTAGTCGCCTGTAGCCAGCCGCAGTCCCTTGTTCATTGCGTCGTACAGTCCCTTGTCTGGCTCGCTGACGATGTGCGCTATGCGGTCGGCATAGCGACGGACGATGTCCATGGTTCCGTCTTTCGACCCTCCGTCGACGATGATATATTCTATATGGTGATATGTCTGCGAGATGACACTCTGTATGGTGTCTTCTATCGTTGCCGCTGCATTGTAGCAGACGGTTATGATGCTGAATATCGGTGTCGGACGACTAATCATTGTTGCGGTCGATGAGGCTGTTGTAGAGATTTGTGTATTCGCGTGCAACCACGCTTTCAGCATACTGCGACTGCACCTTGCGCACAGCTTCGGCGGCTATGATGTCGCGCTGCGAGTCGGTCAGCAGCCAGTAGATGCCGTTGGCGAAGTCGTCTGCCGACTTGTATTGTGCCACGTATCCGTTGTGCAGATGGTCTATCATCTCGGGTATACCGCCCACGTTGAAGCCCACGCAGGGCACTCCGCATGCCATGGCTTCCATTATGGTGTTCGGCAGATTCTCTTCCAGCGACGGAGTAGCATAGATGTCGGCGGCGTTGTAGATGTTGATGAGTCGGCGGCTGTCGGTCACGTAGTCCTGAGCATAGACCTTAAACGGCAGCAGACCTTCCAATTGCCTTGAGTTGCTACCCATCACCACCACGCCGAGAGTCTCCTTAAGTTCCGGATGGCGTTCTGCCAACAGTCGGCACGATTCAATCATATAGTCTATGCCTTTGCGCTTGTCGGTTATCTTGACAGAGCCAAACAGCAGCAGGCGCATCTGCTGTGGCAGTCCGCAGGCAGAGCGTGCTGCCGCCTTGTCGTGCGGCTTGAAGGCGTTGGTATCTATAGGATTGGGGATGCAGCGGATGTCTTGTCCGGCAAGCAATGCACTCTGCTGTGCCTGCTCCTGCAGCCATCGGCTGGGAGTGACGAAGGTCACCTTGTGGTGCGAGAGTATCTGCTGTTTCTTGTTGAACACCCTGTACGACAGGTCGTGGTCGTGTCCGCCGCCAGCCAGATACGGGCAGTTGCCGCACTGACGGGTATAGCCCTTGCAGTCGCGTGCATGATGGCAGATGCCGGTGCAGGGCCACATGTCGTGCATGGTCCATACAACGGGCTTGCCCGAGTCGAGTATCCTGCGGATGTCTCCTAACGACAACAGACCTTGGTTTATCCAGTGCAGGTGCACGATGTCTGCCTGCGTGAACTCCGGCAACGAAGTGATGTCGGTGCCCGAATTGGCAATGTCGACGGCAAAGAGGTTCTTGCGGCTGAAGCGGTTGGCAGTCCAAATGACGAAGCGTTCCCACAGGAAGTGCCACAGATGCTTCCAGCTGCCGCCCAAGGCGACCACCTGCACCTCGTTGGTCTGCTTGTCGCGCACCAGCATCTTGGTCTTGATGCCATAGCCTCTAAGCGACTCCATCAGGCGTTCGCAGGCTACTGCCGCTCCACCTATACGTTCGGATGTATTTATCAGAATTGCCCTCATCTCCTACATGACTCTGATTCTTCAGGCTTCAGATTCACGCGGCAAAGTTACGCATTTTGCACATTCCTTTTGTCAAGAACAACCATAGCATCTCTGCCGGCACTATAATGCCGCCGCACAGGTGGCGCCGCAGTATCTTCCGCATGAGGCTACAGTCCACTGCGCAGTGGACTCGAGTTTTGTGCGCAGTGGACTCGAGTTTTGTGCGCAGTGGACGCCAGCTTTACGAGCGGTGGACTCCAGTTTTGTGCGCAGTGGACGCCAGTCCACAGCGCGGTGGACTCGAGTTTTATGAGCGGTGGACTGCAGTCCACAGCGCGGTGGACTGCAGTCCGGCAAGGTTTGGACAGCTTGACGGACTGAGAAAAAGACAAGTAACGAATGAAAGGTATCGAGTATCGGTGCTGAGTGTCGTCAGAAAGTATCGTCAGCATCAGGCGCCGAAGTCGCCATGGAGTGTGCGCTTGATTCGACGGATGGCTTTAGCCATGAATGAGTTGGTGCGGCGATAGTAACGTTCGAAGGCTTTGCGTGCTGCCGTGTTCTCCTCTATAACTGCAGGCTTGACGACCTGCAACGGCTGCATCCATAGGTCAGAAGCATACAGTCCACCGCCGCCACAATTGGTGCCGCTGCCGTCGAAGCCTTCGTTGCGTACCAATGACTTGCCGACGTTGAGCGACAGCACATCCCGCAGAAACAGCGAAGCATTCCAGCGTATTGCCCATGAGTTGTTCCGCCCCTGTATCTGTCGCAGCAACATACGGGTGAAGCCGTAGGCACCGTTGAAGTCGAACGTGCGCGTCAGTCGTCGTTGCCTCAGCTCCGTAAGCAGCTTCGTGCCGTCGGGTTGGAACAGATGCCATGCCCTGTCCCATGTTGCCCATCCCCAACTTCCGGTCCACTTTATCAGGAATGTGTCGGGTAGCGAGGCATCGTGAGTGAAGTCGCATGCCTGTATGTGTCCCACGCGTGGTTCGTCCTTATAGGTCTCGAGTGCGTCGTTCATGAACTGTAGGAAGTAGGGTGCTACGACAAGGTCGTCCTCAAGGACAATCACTCTGCCATACCGATTGACGGCAGAAGTCACGCCATCGATGATGCTGCGTGCCAGTCCCCAGTTCTCCGTACGCTCCACTATCTCTATCTCCTTGAAGCCCGTGATGCTGTGAATGTACTCACGCACTTGCCTCACACTGTCGGCATCGGCATCTGTCTTCGGTGCGTCGGAGTAGATGATGAGACGGCTGTCGCGGGCAAGGTCGTTGTGCAACAGCGACTCCACACCGCGCTGTGTGTGTTGCGGACGGTTATATACGAATAGCAGTATCGGTGCAAGTGTCATACCATGGTCCTCCTTGAGTGTTTTCTTGTTCGTACGACTGCCAGACTTCTGCCAATGAGCGTAGTGGTGATGCCAAGATACATAGCGAGGCTGCGCCATTGCCCCTTGACAAGGGACTTCAGAGCCTTCTTCACCGTGGCAAGCACGCCAAAGGCAAAGGCTCGGGCAAAGCTGTAGTTGATGTTGGCATACTCCGACAGGTGATAGACATACTCCGCACGGCGTAGGGCAGAGTGCGTCAGCTGCCGTCCGGCACGGTCATGACAGCCATAGGCACAAGGCACGTATGCGGTCGTCAGGCGGTGATAGCGCGTTCTGTTGGCATAGTCGCGATCCTCACCATAATGATAGAAGAGCGGTGCGAAGAGTCCTACGGTCCGCAGTGTCGCTATTGGCATGTACCAGATGGCAGCATTGACGAACGGCACCTCCACGATGTCCCGGTCCTGAGGGATGTCTTCGACGGACGTCTTGCCTATATAGATGCTGAAGCCATGCTCCAATTCCTTATGGTCGCCAGCCATCTGCACCGGCGAGAGGATGCCGCACTGAGGGTGTTCTATGCTTGCCTTGACCAGCCGGCAGAGGCAGTCGCTGTCGATCCAGGCATCTTGATTGAGCAGCAGCACACCGTCGTAGCCCTCATCCAAGGCAATCTGCATGCCCACATTGTTGGCACGTCCAAAGCCCAGATTGCAGTGATTCTCCACGAGACGCACCTGCGGATAGTGCTCTCGGATGTAGCTGCACGTGCCGTCGGTAGAGCCATTGTCCACCACCATGATGTCGGGATGCACGTCTTCCTGCTCAAAGAGACTCGGCAGACAGCGGTCTATCCAGCGCATGAAGTTGTATGAAACGATGATTGCAAGTACCTTCATGAGCGGTCTGCCTCCTTTCTGCCCGCGAGGAAAGCGATGCACTCGCGCAATATAACCGAGCCTGCGAGCCACAGTATGGCAACGTACAGCACGCCGACGAAGACTATCTTCACGGCTATGCTCACATAAACATTGCCGATGGTGCCGAACAGCAGATGGCATGCAGCAATCAGTGCCACCGTGAGCAGCAGATAGAGAGACATGTCTCTGAACATGTCTGTAAGGGTCAGTCCTATCTCACGCCGCACGAAGAAGTACCACACGAAGAGCCACAGAATGTTTATCGTCGTGAATGTCCATAGCATGACATCAAGTCCGAACGGATGTGTCAGGCAGATGGCAACAGCCTGCAGCACGCACAATGCGATGGTACACCACATATATATATCGGAGTGTCCACGACTTATCAGCAGGTTGGAGAAGAGTGTGCATATCGGGATGAAGGCGCCCCACAAGCATAGGATACCCAGTATGTGAGCGCTCTCAATCCACTTGTCGGTTATAGCAATCACGATGAGTTCCTCGGATACAAAGCCAAGTCCGAGGAGCAAGGGGAAGGAGAAGAAGGCTGTGAAGCGTAGCAGCTTGCGGAATACAGCGAGCTGTCGTGCTGGGTCTTCCTCAACCTTTGTGAACAGCGGCTGCGCCACACCATTCACCATATTTGTGATGAGCGTATGCCCCATGCCGTTCCACTTGTTGGCTTGCGTGAAGTTGCCGACCTCTCTGACCGTGTAGAACCTGCCGAGCAGATTCGAGAACAGATTCTGATTGAGTATGGTGAATACGTTTGTTACTATCAGCTTGCTGCTGAAGCCAAACATCTGCCGCACGGGAGTGAAGTCGAACTCCAACGTAGGATGCCAGTGTGCAAAGTGGAAGTTAAGGACGGTGATGACGCCGACATACACGATGGTCTGCGTCGCTATGCCCCAGTAGGCAAACCCCATGGCTGCCATCGACACGCCAGCGATGCCGGACACAGCCAGTGCACTGATGCCGATGATAGATGTCTCCTTGACCTTCAGGTTGCGAAACAGATAGGCTCGCGGTGCAACGCTAAGACTCGAGATGACGAAGCCTATGAACAGATAGCGAGACAGCGGCACCAGCTGAGGCTCACTATAGAAGTCGGCAATGAGCGGTGCCAACATATATAATATGGTGTAGACGCAGACAGAACACAGCGTGCTGAACCAGAACACGGCATTGTAGTCCTTGTGGCAGACCTCCTTCTTCTTGTTTATGGCAGAGATGAAACCGCCCTCCTGCAATGCCGAAGCTATGCTCGAGAAGACGGCAAGCACCCCAACCATGCCATAGTCTGCTTGCGTCAGCAGACGTGCAAGGAAGATGCCGATGACGAGACTCAGCAACTGCTGAATGCCGTTGCTCAAGCCTCCCCAGAACAATCCTCGGGCGGCTTTCGCCTTCAGATCATCGTTCCTCATCTGCACCTTGTCTCTGTTACTTTACCTCGCTGCCGGGCTTGACCTCCCTCATGACAGTCACTACAGACAGATTGCCGTCGTTGTTCTCTGCCGACAATATCATGCCTTGACTCTCTATGCCACGTATCTTGCGCGGTGCCAGGTTTGCGATGAAGCATACCTGCTTGCCCACCAGTTCCTCTGGCTTGTAGTATTTTGCTATTCCACTCAGGATGGTACGCTTGTCCAGTCCGTCGTCGATGAGGAACTGCAGCAGCTTGTCTGCCTTAGGCACCTTGGTGCACTCCAGCACCGTACCTACGCGTATATCCAGCTTGCCGAAGTCGTCGTAGCTTATGGCATCGCGCACAGGATTAGCCCTATATGCTGCAGCAGCGTTTGCCTCTTTCGTCTTAAGCAACTTCTGCACCTGTGCCTCGACGGCATCGTCTTCAATCTTCTCGAACAGCAGCGACGGTGTGCCAAGCTTATGTCCAGCCTCTATGAGGTCTGTACGTCCCAGGTTGTCCCACTCACAGCTGTCCATACCTATCATGTCGCGCAGACGCTTGCTGCTCATCGGCAGGAACGGCTCGAATGCTATTGCCAGGTTGGCTACGACTTGCAGACATACATATAATATAGTCTCCACACGCTTGGGGTCTGTCTTCCACACCTTCCACGGTTCGCAGTCGGTGATGTACTTATTGCCCAGGCGTGCTATGTTCATTGCCTCCTTCTGTGCATCGCGGAACTTGAAGTTGTCGAGCAGATTCTCAATCTTCTCCTTCACGCCTGCCAGCTCTGCCAATGTAGCCTTGTCGTCGTCGGTCAGCTCACCGCACTGTGGCACGATGCCACCCCAGTACTTGCTCGTAAGCTGCAATGCTCTGTTCACGAAGTTACCATAGACAGCCACGAGCTCGTTGTTGTTGCGTGCCTGGAAGTCTTTCCATGTGAAGTCATTGTCCTTGGTCTCGGGAGCATTGGCAGTAAGCACATAGCGCAGCACATCTTGCTTGCCGGGGAAGTCAACGAGATATTCGTTGAGCCATACCGCCCAGTTGCGCGATGTCGATATCTTGTCGCCCTCGAGGTTGAGGAATTCGTTTGCCGGGACATTATCGGGCAGGATATAGCCGCCGTGTGCTTTCAGCATGACTGGGAATATCAGGCAGTGGAACACGATGTTGTCCTTACCGATGAAGTGGACAAGACGTGTGTCCTCATCCTGCCACCACTTCTGCCATGTTCCCCACTTCTCGGGATTTGAGTCGCAGAGCTCCTTGGTGTTAGATATATAGCCTATCGGGGCATCAAACCATACGTAGAGCACCTTGCCGTCTGCACCTTCTATGGGGACAGGTATACCCCAGTCGAGGTCGCGAGTCATGGCACGTGGTTCCAAGTCCATGTCAAGCCAGCTCTTGCACTGTCCATAGACGTTGCTACGCCATTCCTTGTGTCCTTCAAGAATCCACTTGCGGAGCCACTCCTGGTGTTGGTTCAGCGGCAGATACCAGTTCTTGGTAGGACGCTTCACCAGTCCGTGACCCGGATTGTTCTTGTTAGTTGGGTTTATCAGCTCGTCGGGCGACAGCGTAGAGCCGCATGCCTCGCACTGGTCACCATAGGCAGCCTTGTTGTGGCAGTGGGGACATTCGCCCACGATGTTGCGGTCGGTCAGGAACTCACCTGTAACCTCGTCACAATACTGCTCGGTTACCTTCTCCTCCAGCTTGCCATCATCATAGAGCTTGCGGAAGAAGTCGCTGGCAAACTTATGGTGTATGTTGCTCGTGGTACGGCTGTAGATGTCGAACGAGATACCGAAGTCCTCGAACGACTTCTTTATAAGGTTGTGATAGCGGTCTACGACCTCCTGCACCGTAATACCCTCCTTATGTGCACGGATGGTGACGGGCACTCCGTGCTCATCAGAGCCTCCGATGAAGACCACCTCCTCATGCTTGAGGCGAAGGTAGCGTGCGTAGGTGTCGGCAGGAATATACACACCTGCCATGTGTCCTATATGTACAGGGCCGTTGGCATAAGGCAGCGCGGCCGTTATCGTAGTGCGTTTGAATTGCTTTTCCATATATTTTTACGTGTTTTGCCGCGAAGTTACTCTATTTCGGCGTAAACCGTTGCATCAGAATGTCCTTATTCAAGTTCACTGACTTGAAACTCCTGGACGTAGGAGTTGTCCTTGGTGCATGGTGTCCATGAGCCTCCATTCTGTCCGTTGGGGTTGCCATACTTGGCGAAGTTGGTCCAGCTGTCGGTCATCTCATCGGCGAGTTTGTAGTCGGCAGCAGTGAACGGACGCCAGCTACGGTCCAGCGTGTGGAACGTATACCACAGCTCTGATGAGTGGAATGCACCTGCATCATCGCCAGGCAGGGCACGTGCAAACAGATACATGTATGCCGGCTGCTTGCTCTGGGCGTTGCGTGTCTCGCAGAACAGCTTTATCGACTCACCCATGCTGCCTATGTCGTTGGCACAGTAACCTATCATATAAGGCACGTCTGCGATGTTGCCATCAAGCGTAGCATCATCGAAGGTCTGCGGCAGATACTTGCCGTCGGTAACGGGACGGAAGCGCATGTTTGCTCCCTGCTGTATCTTCAGCAGTTCGCTTGCCGGTATGGCACGCATCTGCTCGAGAGTGGTGTAGCCGAGGCTATCCATAAGGTTCTTGCCTTGCTCCTCGTATGCCTTGAGTGCTTCAGCACCGGTGTCACTGCGTTTGCCCGATATGCCACCGCCGCTCTGTATGATTGCACGACTGATGAGGCCCTTCGACTCTGGCGACAGGCAGAGGTTCTTGATGCTGCTGGCACCAGCGCTCTGTCCCAGTATGGTGATATTGTCGGGGTCGCCACCGAACTGCGATATGTTCTCGCGTATCCACTTCAGTGCTGCTATCTGGTCGAGGGTGCCATAGTTGCCCGACACGCCGTCAGCCTCTGCCGACAGTTCCGGATGTGCCAGGAAACCAATGATGCCAACGCGGTAGTTTATGGTCACGAGTATCACACCACGCTTCGCCCATTCCTGTCCATCCATCGTAATCTCATAGCCCCAGCCATGGTCGTATGCTCCACCATGAATCCACATGGCCACAGGCAGCTTGCTGTCTGCATTGCCGGCAGCACTGCGTGGTGTCCACACGTTGAGGTATAAGCAGTCTTCGCTCGACTGTGGCAGACCGTCCTGATAGAACTCCTTAACATAGAAGTTACCACCGCCACCACCATTGTCGAGAGCAGCCTGTATGGCAACATTGCCCCATGTATCTGCCGTGCGAACACCTTCCCATGGTGTCACAGGCTGAGGCTTCTGCCAACGCAGGTCGCCTACAGGAGCTGCAGCATACGGTACACCTTTATATACTATCACGTCTGTCGAGTCCGTTACTACTCCTTGAATCTGTCCGCCACTGACGGTCAGTATGGGGTTGCCCGACTCATTCTGCTGCTTCTGTCCTCCACAAGAGGCGAGCAACACTACTGTGGCGATTGCCAATAAGTTTAATGCTTTCATGTCGTTATGTGTTTTTTAAATGTTCCTTCTTACATCTTATCATATTGATGAGCCTTTGCAGTCGAAATTTACGACCGCAAACTCAAGGTCTCATCTTTGTCTATTACTGTTTTTGAACTTATAGCTTCTGGTTTCTCTAAAAGTCTATGGTGAGCTGCGGGTCTCCGAGCAGATTGAACGTCAGGCGATGGTAGGGCGACACACCATGCTGCTTTATGGCTTCGCGATGGTCCTTCGTTGGATAACCCTTGTTGCGCTTCCAGCCATAGACAGGATACTCTGCATCGATCTTGTTCATGAAGTCATCGCGATAGGTCTTGGCAAGGATTGATGCCGCAGCTATCGACATATATTTGCCATCGCCCTTAACCACGGTGTGATAGGGGACTGTTCCGTATGGGCGGAAGCGATTGCCGTCGACGATGATATGCTCTGGACGCAGTGTCAGCTGGTCTAGTGCCAGATGCATAGCTCTGATGCTGGCATTCAAGATGTTTATCTTGTCAATCTCATCATGGCTGACCACACCGACAGCCCATGCCAGTGCGTCGTGCTCTATTACCTCACGCAACTCATAGCGGCGATGCTCAGTCAACTGTTTGGAGTCATTCAGCAGACTGTTCTCATAGTCATGAGGCAGCACCACGGCAGCAGCGAAGACCGGACCTGCCAGACAGCCACGTCCTGCCTCGTCGCATCCTGCCTCGACGACGTTCTCTATATAATAAGGTGACAACATTATCCTTAAGGTGGGTTCTATAAATTCCCACCGTAATAAGTTTATAAATCAATAAGTAAGCGTGAGTTACGTTTTGTCATCTTGCGGCCTCTTTTCGGTCCAATTCGCCCGTTCGCTCAGTCGTATAGCCCGCTATACTCCTT
>CAYXLA010000050.1:0-2063 GCA_964465765.1 uncultured Bacteroidaceae bacterium
AACACATAACACATAAAACGTCGCCAACGCTTTTTTGTGTACCTTTGTGCGGCAAAACGAAGAAGAGAAGTGACATGACTACACAGGACAACAATAGCATGACTACACAGGACAATAACAGCATGACTACACAACAGGACAATAACAGCAGCATCAGCAACAACAGGCGTGGCAAGGTGGAGGGGCACGTGGCGATTATAGCGGCGAACGTGATCTTCGGATTGGGAGTGCCGGTGAGCTCGTATCTGCTGCGCGACTGGGTGACGCCGAACGTCTACATGGCTTCGCGGTGCGTGGGTGCGGCTCTGATTTTCTGGGCGCTGTCGCTGTGGATGCCGCGCGAGCGCGTGGCGGGACGTGACCTGCTGGTGATTGTGCTGTCGGGCCTGCTGGGCTTCGTGGTGTCGCAGACGCTGACGGCATGGGCGCTGGTCTACACCACGCCGGTGTACTACTCGCTGATTGCGACGCTGACGCCGGTGGCGACGATGATTCTGGCGGCGCTGTTCCTTGGCGAGGGCATCACGGGCATGAAGGCGGCAGGAGTGCTGCTGGGCATTGGCGGTGCGGCGCTGATGGTGGTGCTGAAGTGGCAGGACGACAGCGGCAGCAATGACCTGCTGGGCATCTTCTTCGCACTGATGAGTCTGCTGACGTGGGCGGTATACCTGATTGTGACGCGCAAGGTGTCGCAACGGTATTCGGCGCTGACGCAGATGAAGTGGGTGTTTCTGGCGTCGTCGGTGGTGGTGCTGCCCTACACCCTGACGGAGTTTGGCACGACACGCCTGTATGGCGGTCCGGTGGATGCGGAGTGGCTGATGGGCATGGCGGCGATGCTGTTCATAGTGGTCTTCGCCACGGTGGTGGGCTACTTCATGATTCCCTTCGCCATGAAATACCTGAAGGCGACGACGGTGAGCGTATACACCAACCTGCAACCCATCGTGGCATCGTTTGTGGCGATTGCGCTGGCGCAGGACACGCTGACATGGGACAAGCCCGTGGCTGCCGTGCTGGTGATGGTGGGAGCATACCTGGTGACCAGCCACAAGAAGGACTGACAGACAATAGAGACACACGACTATATACATATATAAGGACACACAAATAAGGAAGAGGACTAAAGATATATGCCACTAAAGCTACCGAGAAACCTGCCGGCAGTGGAGCTGCTGAAGAAGGAGAACATCTTCGTGATGGACGACCTGCGTGCCGGCGAGCAGGACATTCGTCCGCTGCGCATCGCCATACTGAACCTGATGCCGCTGAAGATTACGACGGAGACGGACCTGATTAGGCTGCTGTCGAACTCGCCGCTGCAGATCGAGATCTCGCTGATGAAGATAAAGAGCCACACGTCGAAGAACACGCCGGTGGAGCACATGCGGGCGTTCTACACCGACTTTGAGGATATGTACTCGCAGAAGTATGACGGAATGATTATCACCGGTGCACCGGTGGAGCTGATGCCGTTTGAGGATGTAGACTACTGGGACGACATGACACGCATCTTCGAGTGGGCACGCACACACGTGCAGAGCACGATGTACATCTGCTGGGCGGCGCAGGCGGGACTGTATCACTTCTACGGCGTGCCGAAATATACGCTGCCGGGGAAGATGTTCGGCGTGTTCCGCCACCATGCACTGGAGCCGCTGTGCCCCATCTTCCGCGGCTTCGACGACGAGTTCTTCGTGCCCCACAGCCGACATACGGAGGTGAGGAAGGAGGACATACTGAAGGTGCCGGAGCTGAAGCTGCTGTCGGAGTCGGACACGGCAGGCGTGCACATGGTGATGGCACGCGGCGGTCGCGAGATCTTCGTGACCGGACATTCGGAATATTCGCCGATGACGCTGGACTTCGAGTACCGGCGCGACAAGGCGAAAGGTCTGCCGATAGAGATTCCGCAGAACTACTACCGCAACGACGACCCCGAAGGCGGCGTGGTGGTGCGCTGGAGGGCTCATGCCAACCTGCTGTTCTGCAACTGGCTGAACTACTACGTCTATCAGGAGACACCGTTCAATCCAGACGACATCAGATAAAAGAGACAAAGA
>CAYXLA010000050.1:2163-14068 GCA_964465765.1 uncultured Bacteroidaceae bacterium
CGCACACACACTGAACACACTAAGGGAACGAACATGGCAGAGGCGAAGAAGACGACAAGACGCATAGAGCTGTTGGCTCCGGCACGCGACCTGCAGTGCGCTGTGGAGGCTGTGGACCACGGTGCCGACGCCGTCTACATAGGTGCGCCGCAGTTCAGTGCACGTGCTGCTGCCGGCAACAACGTGGACGACATCGGGCAGCTGGCAACGTATGCCCACACGTTCGGCGTGAGGGTGTATGTGGCGCTGAACACCATTCTGACGGACAGCGAGCTGAGCGCTACAGAGGACCTCATCTGGCAACTCTACGAGGCAGGAGTGGACGCACTGATTGTGCAGGACATGGGAATCACGGAGCTGAAGTTGCCCCCCATCCCACTGCATGCCAGCACGCAGATGGACAACCGCAGCAGTGCGAAGGTGCGCTTCCTCGGCGACGCAGGATTCAGGCAGGTGGTGCTGGCACGCGAGCTGTCGGTGGGGCAGATTGCACGCATACACGAGGACTGTCCGGACGTGGCGCTGGAGGTGTTTGTGCACGGGGCGTTGTGCGTGAGCCTGAGCGGACAGTGCTATGCCAGCGAGGCATGCTTCGGCCGCAGTGCCAACCGCGGCGAGTGCGCACAGTTCTGCCGACTGCCGTTCAGCCTCGTCGACAGTGACGGGCGCGAGATTGAGCACGAGCGGCATCTGCTGTCGCTGAAGGACATGAACCAGCTGGACATGCTGGAGCAGCTGCTCGACGCGGGTGCGACGTCGTTGAAGATTGAGGGACGGCTGAAGGATGCGTCGTACGTGAAGAACGTCACGGCTGCCTATCGTGCAGCACTGGACAAGATAATGGCGCGGCGCACGGAGTACAGGCGTGCCTCGTCGGGAACGACGACACTGGGCTTCACGCCACAGCCGGAGAAGAGCTTCAACCGAGGCTTCACACACTACTTCCTGCAAGGACGGCAGCCGGACATCAGCTGCACGGACTCGCCGAAGTCGCACGGCGAACAGATGGGCTACGTCAAGGAGCTGCGCGGAGGATACATCGTGGCGTCGGGCATCAAGCCATTCCACAACGGCGACGGCGCCTGCTACATCGACGACAACGGACGGCTGCAGGGCTTCCGCGTGAACCGCGTGGACGGCAACAAGCTGTTTCCGGCAGGCGCCATGCCCAACATCAGGCCCAAGACGCCGCTGATGCGCAACTACGACCAGGAGTTTGAACGCCTGCTGTCGCAGAAGACTGCCGAGAGGAAGCTGGACACGCGATGGCTGCTGCGGGAGACACCGTGGGGCTTCGCACTGACGGCAACCGACGAGGACGGCACGAGTGCAACGCTCGCCTTCGAGCAGCCGAAGGAGGAGGCGCGGAAGCCGCAGACAGAGAACATAAAGACGCAGCTGCAGAAGCTGGGCGGCACCGTGTTCCGCACACGGGCAGAGGACATCAGCATAGACATGACGGCAAACTGGTTCATCCCGTCATCGGTGTTGGCAGACTGGCGCCGACAGGTGGCGGAGAGACTGCTGATGCTGAGGAGAGTGCGCTACAGGCGCGAGGTTGCCGTATGGCGACCAACGGACCACCCGTTCATCACCGACAGTCTGACGTACCTCGGCAACGTGATGAACCAAAAGGCACGGCGCTTCTACGAGCGGCACGGAGTGCAGCACATCGACGACGCCTTCGAGAAGCGTCATGTGCCGGACAGCGTGATAATGTTCTGCCGCCACTGCCTGCGCTACAGCATGGGATGGTGCCCGACACACCAGCACGGCAAGTCGCCCTACAGGGAGCCGTACTTCCTGAAGGGCACCGACGGACGCACGTTCCGCCTCGACTTTGACTGCCGAAACTGCATGATGAAGGTCGTAAACACCGCCAAGCCATGAAAGGACGTCGTGCACAGATGAGATGGGTGCTGATGGCTGTGGCTGCTGTGCTGACGATGATTGCCGCAGGATGCCACTACCCTATTGTGCAGCATGGCGGTAGCGACAGCGAAGGCAACGACACGACTGCCGTCGACAGCATGGCAACGGTGCAGGCGCGGACCGACACTCTGCCCGACTCGCTGCGCTACATCGTGGAGCGTCACTACACCACAGGCATCAATCTAGAGGTCACTGCCGACTCCGTGCGACTGGTGTTCCTGCCGCTAAAGGACCGCACGGCGACGCTGCGGCGCGGCGACCGCGTGGTTGTGGCGGAGATACAGACCGACACGACAGCCTCGGTGCAGCCCGACTCGGCGGTGTGGGTGAAGCTGGCGCACTCGCAGGAGGTGCAGGGATGGGTGCTGGAGAAAGACTTCAAGGCAGACTTCGTGCCGGTGGACAGCATCAGTCAGGCGATACACACCTTCAGCAGCAAGAGCGTGGCGTACACGCTCATCATACTGACGGCATTCTTCGTGGCATGGCTCGTGAGGCTCTATCGCCGGCAGCCGTTCAAGATGGTGCTGGTGAACGACATCGACAGCGGCTATCCGCTTTTCCTGTGTCTGATGGTGTCGACGTGTGCCACGCTGTATGAGTCGATGCAGCGCTTTGCGCCCGACACATGGGAGATATTCTACTACAACCCTACGTTCTCGCCGCTGCAGGTGCCGCTGGTGCTGGGAGCATTCATCGTGTGCTTCTGGATAATAGTGGTGGCATTCCTGGCATCGTGCAGTGAGGCGTTCGACCAACTGTCGGCATTCAGTGCACTGTTCTACATCCTGGGACTGTCGCTGGCATGCTTCGCGTGCTACTTCGTCTTCATCCTCACCGTCAGGATCTATGTGGGCTACGCGCTGCTGGCAGCGTTTGCTGCGTTCTTCGTGTGGCGCACGGCACGCTCCTTCCGCCGCTATCCCTACGTCTGCGGCAACTGCGGGCACCGCCTGCGCAGCAAGGGCACATGCCCTCACTGCGGAGCGGAAAACGAATAAAGGTGTTGGGTGTTGAGTGTTGGGTGTTGGGTTCTCCGGTCCTCTATGTATGTACCTCTCCGATGCTGCACATCCTCACAACATCCAACACCCAGCGTCATCCAACAATCAACATCCAACACCAAACATCCAACAATCAACACCAAACATCCAACACCCAACACTCAACATCCAACACCCAACACCAAAATAGTGCCGGCACTATTTTCTCTCTCTGATACGCATTGTGCGCGCCACAACGCTCCAGAGCGGCATGCGCTTGAAGGCAGTGCGGACAGGCTGTACGTCCCATAGCAGGAAGATCAGCGCCACGGCACAACCGACGATGCACGTCAGTCCGAAGAGCTGACGCAGGCTGAGCATGGTGAGTCCGGTGGCGTCGTAAGGCAGTCCGCGCGACAGGTTGTCGGCATTGAGATAGCGCAACCCGAAGCTGTAGAGTCCCGACCACATGGCACCGATTGGTCCGTTGCGCACCATTCCAGCCATTGTCAGTCCCATGAAGAAATGATGGAACGGCATCAGCTCCTGCAGGTAGATGGTCAACGTGGTGAAGAAGATGGCGTTACCGAAACCGTAGAACGCGATGGGCACGTAGAACATCTCACGAGTGGTGTCGGTGTCGATGAGGAAATACATCATGACGGGATAGGCGGAGATGGTTATGGCGGCTACGGTGAGCAGTCGCGTGTACTTCTGGTGCCAGCCCTTGATCCACAACATCACGAACAGACAGCCGGCAACTGCCGACAGCCATTCCACGATGTGGAACGACGACGTCGTGATCCATCCCCAGTGAAGCACCTTGCCCGTCAGCACCGGCTGCAGCACGGTCTTGGAGCTGCCCATGAGCACTTCGAAGCCAAAGAGGATGAGCAGCGGAATGAGGCGCGGATAGCGCCAGGCATCACGGTCGATGTAGGCATGACGGATGTGGCGCATGCGCTGCAGGCAGAAGTAGGCTGTCACGACAAACAACATCGCGCACTGGCGTATGGGACGTCCGTCGAACCAGTTGTAGTGCTCGCCGTAGGTGAAGAAGAACACCACCTCGAGCAGCAGTGACGACCACAACAGCAATCCCAGGTAGTCCACGCTGATGAACGGCATGGGGTGCTTCATGAAGTGCCAATTGCGGGTGCAGAGCTTCAAGACGATGATGATGATGAGCATCAGTCCGACGATGAGCAGGTTCATGGCACGCCAGTCTTGCGTGATGTAGGTGAGTTGCGCCGAGATCCACGCATTGAGGAACTGGTTGCCGAGCACCATGCAGTAGAGCAATGGGAAGAAGATGGGGAACTCGCGCTTGGGAGTCATCCACAGCTGTATGTTGGACATGCACTCGAAGCAGCCGCACAGCTTGAAGAAGCCCGAGATGAACGCCAGCACGCACATCAGCGGCAGCCACTGCGTGAACATCATCAGCGTCTGGCACAGCGCAATCATCACCGCTGCATTGAGGAGCAACCTGTGGTTGGTGAAGGCAAACTTCATCTTGAACAGGAAGGGGAACGGCATGGCAACGCCCACGACGTTGCACATCGTGATCATGGTGACATCTTCGCGAATGAAGCTGTACTGCCCCATGACGTGCGACGTGGTGCCGCCATAGATGCCTCCGGTGAGAAGGAAGCAGAAGGCAAAGCACACGTAGATCCACGGACGGATTTGTTTGGGTACGAAGTCGCGAAACATGGGCATCGCGAACGGTCCCATTGGAGGTCCTGGCATAGAGATTGATGTTTTTTAGGGTCTAACTATTTATCCGTCAATCAATACTTCACCTCGGTCAGCACGTTGAGTCCGGCACGCAACAGTGCCACGTCGTCGGCGTTGTTGTCGTCGGTAAGTGCGATGCGCACCGGCACACGCTGCTCCACCTTGACGAAGTTGCCCGTGGCGTTGTCGACGGGAATCATGGAATATGCCGAACCTGCTGCCGCCGATATTGACTCGACCACGCCGTGATAGACCACGTCGGGCACGGCATCGGCTGTGAACTCTACCTTGCTACCAATGCTGATGTTGTCCATCTGCGTCTCACGATAGTTGGCAAGCACCCACACGTCGGCATCGTCGACGATGCGTGCCAGCTGCTGTCCGGGCATCACGAGCTGTCCCTCGTGGATGTCGAGCGTGCCCATGTAGCCGTCGGCTGTCGCCGTGATGACCGTGTACGACAGGTTGAGTCGTGCCAGGTTCAAGGCTGCTTCGGCAACGCTGACGCCTGCCGTCACCTGACTGAGGCGTTCGGTCTGTTCGTCGCGCGAGAGCACCGACGAGCGGTGCTGGTGGCTGAGCTGTTCATAGCGTGCACGTGCTGTCTCGAAGCGCGTCTTCACGTCGTCGAACTGCTTCTGCGTGACAGCCTCGCGGCGCAACAGCTCCTCGTAGCGGTGCAGGTCGCGCTCGGCGTTCTCCATATTGAGGCGTGCCTCTTCGGTGCCCGACTCTACCGCCATGACGTTGCTTCCGGCAGTGCTGATGCCCGTTGTGGCTGCACGCTCGCCAAAGCGCGAACCTGCCACGTTAGCCTCTGCCTGTGCCAGCTGCAGACGGTACTCCGCGTCTTCGATGATGACCAGCGTGTCGCCACGGTTGACGTGCTGGAACTCCTCGTAGCGAATCTCCTTGATGAAGCCCTGCACACGTGTGTTGATGGGCGTGATGTGGCGCTGCACCTGTGCGTCGTCGGTGTACTCCACGCGTCCGAAGTGCACGAAGTGCGATACTACCCATCCAAGTGCTACGACCAGCAGCACCATGATCACTACATTATATATTCTCTTTATAAGTTTTCGGTTCATGTTGTTTATTCTATGTTTATAGTGTGTGTGTGTTCGTGATTCTATCTTTCAATATGCTGTCAAAGCGTGCCGGCAATGTACTTCAGCCGGTAGAAGGCAAAGGCGACGTTTATGCGGGCGTCGACTTCCTGCAGTTCGGCATCGAGCTTGACGGACGATGCGTCGAGCATGTCGGTGATGAGCGACAGTTGGTTGAGGTATCGCTCGTTGACCACGCGGTAGTTCTCCACCGCGAGCTTCACGCTCTGCTGCTGTGTCTCCAGTTCGACGTAGCTCTGCAGATACTGTGTGTACGCCTGCTGCACATTGTTGTCGAGCTCCTCGGCTGCCAGCGCATGTGCCTGACGGCTCTGGAGTGTGGCTGTGCGCGACTGCGACAGCTTCTTGTTGCTCTTGAAGAGCGAGCTGAGGTTGTAGGACAGTCCGACGCCGAAGTACCACACGTTGATGTTCTTGTCGACGGGCGGCAGTTCGTAGGTGATGGGACCGTTGAAGTTGTCGGCAGCCACGAGACTTATCTTCGGCAGCATCTCACTGCGTGCCAGCTTCTCGTTCTGCACTGCCATCTGCGTGCCGAGCGATGCCAGCTTCAGCGACGGCGATGACTGCTGTGCTTCGGCGTGCCACCAGTCTTCGCTCTCGTTGCCGTAAGCACTGTTGACAACATCGTCGGCAGGAAGAATCTCAGTCTTTGTATTAATGCCCAGCGTGTTGCAAAGGCTGTAGTTCAAGATGCTGCGCTGGTTCATGAGCTGCGTCAGTCGCAGTTGCAGCTGCTTGAGCTGCAGCTCGTAGCGCGTGACGTCGTTCTGCAGTGCCATGCCCTGTTCTTGCTGAGCCTTGATGTCGCCGATGAGCGTCTCTGTGAGGGCGATGTTGCTGCGTACGACCTCGATACTGTTGCTGATTTTGTAGAGGTCGAGATATTGCGACAGTGCCATGAAGCGCACCTGCTGGCGCGTGCTGTGCATGTCGGCCTCCGCCTTGTCGCGCTGCAGGCGGGCAAGCCTTATGGCTGAGCTGACGGCACCACCCGAATAGATGAGCTGGCGTGCCTCGAGGGAGAAGCTGTTGCCGAAGTGCGGCGACGACTGCCACTGTCCGTTGCCAAAGTCGCGGTCGGTCAGCAGCACATTGCCGTTGTAGCTGACGGAAGCTGTGACGTTGATGTCGGGCAGCCGCTGGCTCTCGGCACTCTCTTCGCCCAAACGGGCTGCGTCGATGCCAGTGCGTTGCACCTGCAGAGCCTTACTGCCCTGCTCCACAAGGCCGAACAGGCTGTCGACGGTCAGCACGACCGCTCCCGACGATGCAGCCGGCGTGCTTGTCACCGATTGTGCAGCGGCAGTGACGCTTATACATGCTGCAGTCAGAACCGCAGCAAAATGGCTAATGTTTGTCTTTCTCTTTCCCAATCTTTTTCCCTTTCGTTAAAATTCGGGCGCAAAAGTACTGCCTTCGACTGTCAGCGGTATTAACGATTTTTCGCTTTGCGCGGTGATTTTGCGAACTGACATGCCGTTATGCCACATAATATGCCGACATTTGCGGCGAAAAAGAGAACAGTACAATATATATATGGACAAGGAAACAACAGCCGTGCAGGGCGCATCGCTCTACATCAGTAGTCTTGACGGCTGGAAGGACGAAGCGACGTCGCTGGACTGCGGTGCACTGCTCTACTGTCGTCGAGGCAGTGTCTGTCTGCACGTCAACTTCAGGACGTGGAAACTCGAAGAAGATGATGTCATAATCCTCTACCCTGGCGACATGGTACAAGCCACGGAGTCGTCGGACGATTTGCGCATGGAGGTGCTGGAGTATGATGCTTCGCTGCTGCGCGAAGCCTGCATGCAGCTGGAACACACGGTCTATTCGCTGCTGCGCACCGACCGTTGTCGTGGCGACGACCACATCGTCAGTCAGATTGTGGGCGGCATAATGGACTTGTTGCGCCTGTTCTTCGAGACGCCAGGATGCCGATGCACCGTGGGAATGACACTGCTGCAGCTGAAGGCGTTCTTCCTGGGCTTCTACGACTACGTGCGACGCAATCCGCAAGTCAAGATGTTCCAGACAGAGGACAGCCGCATCATGGCACTGTTCTCGCAGTTCATGGAGCTGCTTGCGGAGGACTATCGTGAGAGCCGCGACGTGAAATACTATGCCGCGCGGATGAACATAAGTGCCAAGTACTTGGGCACAATAGCGAAAAAAGTCAGCGGGCACACGTGCAAGAGTCTTATCGACAGCTACGTGGTGATGCAGCTCAAGACGCAGCTGCGCAGTTCGCGTCAGAGCATCAAGGAGCTGACGTGGCAGTATCACTTCAACGACAACTCCTTCTTCTGCCACTACTTCAAGCAGCACACGGGAATGACGCCGCAGCAGTATCGCAAGCTGATTTCATAGCATTATCTTTATCTTTGCACGCGCGTTCATCAAGATTCAGCGTAATTCAGCAATATGGACCTAAAGAAAATAGGAAACAAGATAACAGGCAATCCGACAATGACCGAAGGGACTGTGTATTCGATGCTCATCATTTGCAGCATCTCACATTTCCTTAACGACATGATTCAATCGATTATTCCGTCGATCTATCCGATTGTAAAAGACAACTTCAACTTCTCGTTTCTGCAGATAGGCATAATCACTCTGGTGTTCCAGATGACGTCGTCCATTCTGCAACCGTTTACCGGATTGTATGCCGACCGTCATCCGCGCCCTTACGCACTGTCTGTCGGCATGTGCTTCACGCTGATTGGCCTGCTGATGTTGGCATTTGCGGGGAACTTCGTCCTGATACTCTTGGCAGTCAGCATAATCGGTCTTGGTTCTTCCGTGTTTCATCCCACAGCATCGCGTGTGGCGCAGATGGCATCGGGAGGAAAAAAGAGTCTGGCACAATCTATTTTCCAGGTTGGCGGCAACGGCGGTCAGGCTGTAGGACCATTGCTGGCAGCACTCATCATCTTGCCTTTCGGACAATGGGCAATCTCGTGGTTCGCCATTGCCGCTTTGGCTGCTGCGCTCATCATGCTCAGATTGGGCAAGTGGTATAAGCTGAGAATGAAATACGTGATGTCGCATCCGCAAAAGCAGCCTGTGCTGAACGAACACATCTCCCAACGCGCCAAATATATGGCACTGCTGATTCTGGTGCTGCTGATGTTCTCGAAGTATTTCTACACTGCCTGCATCACAAACTACTTCACGTTCTTCTTGATAGACAAGTTCGGCGTTAGCGTGCAGGCGTCGCAACTGTGCCTATTCGTATTCCTTGCGGCTTTTGCCATCGGCACTGTGGCGGGCGGACTGTTCGGCGACCGTTTCGGACGTAAATACGTCATCTGGATCTCGATTCTCGGAACAGCTCCATTCTCAATGCTCATGCCGTACATGGGGTTGACGCTTACACTCGTCTGCGCCTTTATGGCGGGACTTATCATTGCCTCGGCATTTTCGTCGATTGTGGTTTATGCCACCGATCTGATGCCGGACAAGACTGGCATGATTGCCGGCGTGTTCTTCGGCTTGATGTTCGGCTTGGGCGGTTTGGGCTCGGCATTCTTCGGATGGCTTGCCGACAAGACGAGCATCGAGTTCATATTCCAAGTGAGTGCCTACTTGCCATTGCTCGGCATCATTGCCGTATTCCTGCCGAATACTCAGAAAATAGAGAAATAAACAAACAGGAACGGCACGTCACAGCTTGTACGACAGTCCGGCGTAGAACACGAAAGCATGTGTACGCACGTCGGAGTGATATCGGTAGTCGGTGTGGCGCATCACGTAGCGCATTGAGCTGTGAGCGTACAGGCTATGCCACAACTGGACTTCCACAATGGGCTGGAGCACAAGCAGTGATGATGTGCTCCGGTCGCCCTGCGAATTGAGGTACAGCGGGTCGAGGTTTTCGTAGTCCTTGGTCTCATAGCCTTTCACCGTATACAGACGATAGTAGTCGGAAAGCAGGCGCATGTGGAACGCACCCAGCTCGGTGATGAAGCGGTACTTCACGCTGAAGCCGCTGCCCATGTTGTAGTCGCGGTCGATGAAGCGGTAGTAGTCGGTATAGGCTCCGCCGAGCAGCATGGCGCTGACGAAGACCTGATTCTCCAGACGCTGCAACTTGCCACGCGGATCGAGCGACACCATGAATCCTGGACCGACGCTGGCAGCTTCTGATATGCGATAAGGCACGGTCTCCGTGCTGCCGCGCTCGAAGGGTGCCGAGTCGAAGTAGTTGAAGTGATGGAAGAAGCCGAACTCGCCACGAGCACGTGGTCCTGCATCCATCTCCGTTCCCCAGATACGTGCCAGCACGTGCAGGTCGCTGACGTGGGGCGCGCTGTTGCTCAGCGTGATGTCTCCAGTGAACCAGTCGTAGGGATGCGAATCGTCGTTGTCGTAGGCGTCGCCATAGTCGAGCAGCAGATTGACGAAGCCCGAATGCTTTCCGTTCTGCAGTGTTCCACCGTGCATTCCGCCTCCGGCAATGTAGCGATGTCCCTGTGTTGCCGTCAGTCGGACAGGCAGTGCATCGTAGTCGTGATAGCGGTAGTTGTCGTGTCGAACGCGCCAAGCGTCGCCAGTCACCAGACGGTTCAAGCCGCGCATGGGGTTGATGACTGTGCCTATCAGCTCGCGGAAGAAGCGGCTGAAGCCGCGCGTGGCATCGTTGAGAACCAGATTCGACAGACGATAGCTGACTTCACCCAAAGCCACACCGCCCATGCTTGTTGCCATAAGGTCGTTGATGGCAGGCGGTTCCTTCTCGCCCATATACTCCCACATCAGACTTCCGGCAATGCTGTAAGGCAATGATTCATAGAGGTTCAGACCGTTGCTGCGGGCGGTGGAGTAATACAGTCCACCGTGATAAGGATGTGCGAAGAGATTGGTCGAGAACTGGTCGTTGTCCCACACCATCGGATGGCTAATGTTGTGCCAGATGTCCTTTGGGCGCACTTGGGCAAAGTCTTCGTTCAGCACGAAGCGGTCGAACGAATGTACGCCGGCGTTGATGATAACAGTCTGAAGAGCTGCACGCCACGGATGCTTCGTACGACCATTGCGGCTGCTGCTGACGTCTGCAGTCGTCGTGGTCTTCAGTCCGACGGCAGCGTCGCGACGTGCCAGCCGCAACGAGTCCATATACTGTGCTTGTACGCTCGAGGCAGACACGAACAGCAACACCACAAAAAACAATCTTCTGAACCTATTCATATATATATAATACCTATCTTGGGCTGCAAAGTTAAGGATAATGAGTGTACGGATTTATGCACATATTTCCCGAAGTGTGACATATTTCGGCTCAAGTCATTGTTTCCGCAAACCCATTGGATTGCGAACGTAAAACCACGGGATTGTGGACATAAAACCACGAGGTTGCGAACATAAAACCACGGGATTATGGACGTAAAACCAGAGGAAAATGCGTCAACACATGTCCGCAGATGCTTCGGCGGCGAGCGACTTGTTTATGTCCTCGATGTACTGCAACAGTTCGTCGCGGCCGTCACCATTAAGACTTGAGGTGAGGAACACGGGTGGCAGTTCTTCCCACGTCTCGCGCATCTTCTCGAGCCATGTCTGGACATTGCCGCTGGTCTTGCTGCGCGACTGCTTGTCGACTTTGGTGAAGACGACGGCAAAGGGAATGCCGTTCTCGCCGAGGAAGTTCACGAAGTCGACGTCGTTCTTCTGCGGTGCCAGTCGACTGTCGATGAGGACGAAGAGGCACGTCAGCTGCGGTCGGCGCAGCACGTAGTCTGTAATCATGCGTCGAAGCTGCTCCATTGCCTTCTGTCCGCGTCGGGCATATCCGTAGCCCGGAAGGTCGACAAGGAACCATTCCTTGTTGACGATGAAATGGTTTATCAACATCGTCTTACCCGGAGTGGCACTGGTCATGGCGAGACCCTTACGGCCTGTGAGCATGTTTATTAAGCTTGACTTGCCGACGTTGCTGCGGCCGACAAAGGCATACTCGGGCAACATCTGCTGCGGACACTTACGTACGTCAGTATTACTGATAAGAAATTCGGCGGTGTTTATCTTCATCTTGTCTCTCTCCCTGATAGGTTTTGGTTCGCGGGCGGCAAAGTTAACAAATCCCCACGAAAACTTTCACTACCTTTGCTCTCCATATAT
>CAYXLA010000051.1:0-13998 GCA_964465765.1 uncultured Bacteroidaceae bacterium
TGCCCTCGAAAATAACCTCGCAATCTGACAAAGCCAATTTATAGAACCCACCTTACTTGTAAAAGCTACGTCCGAAGACGGAGAACTCATCCTGCCCAAGCACGCAACGGCGAACCCATGCGAGCAGGAAGCCTGCTCCGTAGCCGATGAGTTGTGTGAAGGCAGCGCGTATGCAGAGCACACCAATCTTCAGACTATGGTTACGGATTGACGAGTCTATAAAGACAAGGAGTGAGTAGAGCACCAATGGAAGCAGTGCCACACCACATATCATGCCACCGAAAGGCGGGTCATAGCGCCTGCCTATTGTCGCTCCGAACACCATGCCTACAACGAACAGCAGCAGCAAGAATGCCACACCAATGGTGAACACGGCAGGCAACAGATGGACAAGTTTCAATGATCCAGGGTGCCGCTTATGGAGATTTATGCGGGCTATGCCGGAGTTCATGACCTGACGGAAGAACTTGCGGAAGTCGGTACGCCGCTTGTGATAGACCCATGCATCGGCGAAGAGGGCTGTCTTGAAACCCTGTTCCACGAGACGCAGGCTCAGGTCGATGTCCTCGCCAAAGCGCATGCTTGAGAATCCTCCTACCCTGCGGTATGCTTCAGAGCGAATGCCCATGTTGAAGCTTCGCGGATAGAAATGGTCCATGCGCTTCTTTCCACCACGTATGCCACCCGTGGTGAAGAACGATGTCATGGAATAGTTTATGGCTTTCTGCGTATCGGTGAACAACGGATGAGCTCTGTCGGGACCGCCGAAGGCATCGGCATGGGTAGCGGCAAGTCCGCGTACGACAGCATCGAAGTAGCCTTCGGGAACAATCGTGTCCGAATCGAGAAAGATGAGATATTCTCCTCGTGCCCGCTCGGCACCGTAGTTGCGTGCTGCCCCAGGACCGCCATTAGGGATGAAAAAATAGGATATGTCCAGCATCCCCTCGTGTGCTTGCACTACGTCGCGACATGGCTTGTTGGAGCCGTCATCAACGATAACGACCTCGAAGTCGGCTGTTCGCGGCTGCGACGACAGACTGTCCAGCAGCTCCGAGAGCTCGTCGGGACGGTTGTAGACGGGTATGATGATGGAGAACTTCATTGAAGCAACAAGGCGGACGGTTCATTGCGAGCCGTCCGCCTTTAAGTCTATTCCTTATATTGGTTTACTTGCTGTTGACACGGCTTACGTATGAGCCATCGCGAGTGTCGATGACAACAACGTCACCCTCGTTGATGAACAGAGGCACCTTGATTGTTGCACCAGACTCTACTGTTGCAGGCTTCTGTGCGTTGGTAGCAGTATCGCCCTTGAGTCCCGGCTCGGTGTATGTGACCTTCATCTCAACCTTAACAGGCACCTCAGCGAAGAGGATGGTCTCGGTAGAAGCATCAGATACCACGTCGACAACCATACCCTCGAGCAGGAAGTCTGCGCCTGTGAGGAGAGCCTTAGAGATAGGCACCTGGTCGTAGGTCTCCTGATTCATGAAGATGAAGTCCTCACCTTCCTTATAGAGATACTGGTACGGACGGCGTTCAACACGAACATCCTCCAGCTTCTCACCGATGTTGAAGCGACGCTCCAGCACATAGCCGTTGACAACATCTTTCAGCTTGGTGCGCATGAAAGTGTTACCCTTGCCAGGCTTCACATGGAGGAAATCGATGCAGAAATACAGCTTGCCATCCATTCTGATGGCTGTTCCGATTTTAATGTCTTGAGCATTAATCATACTTTCTTATCTTTATTACGTTTTATGAACACGAAATATATACCGTCTCCGTTCCAGAACAGCATAAGGGGTATGCCGTAAAAGGTGCCGCAAAGGTACGTCAAACCGCGAAAAAACACAAAATCTTTGAGATAAAAAGATACGATGCTTGGTTGTTTTACAAAAAGTGTCTAACTTCGCACCCTGATTTTCAGCAAATAGTAAACGTAAAGCATATAAAGAGATGAAAAGAACATTCCAACCCTCTAACAGAAAGAGAAAGAACAAGCACGGATTCCGTGAAAGAATGGCTACTGCTAACGGTCGCAGAGTATTGGCTGCTCGCCGCGCTAAGGGCAGAAAGAAACTCACCATTTCTGACGAGTACAACGGCGTGAAGGCTTGAGACAAGCCTGACGCAGCTTTTCTTTCCGGCATCGGAAAGGGAAAAACGTACGTCCGCACGACATATCCCGAAGGTACAGCGGGTTGTCATGCGGACGTGCTGTCTTTATATATATGGTAGATTCTAATAGTTGCCCCCTTAAAACCTCCTTGGATTCCTGTTTTGTTGTTTCACACTTACGCCTCTCATCTACAGGCTACGGCTTTTTCACGACAATAAAGGTGTTGCGATATAGAGGCATCTTGAATGCCGAGGTATTCCACAATCTCTTGAAATCTTCAGTGGAAATGTTCCTTGTATAATTGGTGCCGGCAGTATTACACAATTCAGGCAACGACTCTGCTATATACAAACTGTCGGTCGTATAACCTACGACGGGTACATAATGAAGCCAATCCTTATCGGGACGGATTTTGATCATCACAATTACCGGATTGCCTGAAGCTATAGCATTCTTCAATGCAGTCAGATTTCCTATATGGTATTCAGAGCCATATCCTTTGGATGCAAATAGTGACAAAATACCCTTTGGATACACATAACCGTCATCCATCTTATAGGGCATTTCTTCGTAGATAGAATCTCCTTGCGCATCTGTGCCAAAGCGTCTGAGGACATACGCTGAAGAAAAAGCAGAACACTTGAAACCGGTTTGCATGTCAACCCGTGCAGACCCATTTGTCAAATACGATTCCTTTTGAAGACGATTTGCAAACGATGGGGTTGCCAAGCCCATGAGGTTAGCATCAACGATGGTAACCACAACGAAATACCCTATCACAGAGAGTATCGCACCAAGCAGTATCCATTTAAGTTTCCTATTCATCACATGCATATCGTCTTTCCAATGTTTATCATGTCTTCAGCATTCGTTAGGACATCCCATAAGTTTATGCATGCCGAACGCGCTGGTCAGTATCCTGCAACGACGTAGTCGCATACTGCATCCTGCAGTGTGCGGGCATCGCGAGCCACGGTCTGGTTCTGATTCATGATGCTGAAGGCAATGAGCTTGCCGCTGCGTGTCGTCAGGTATCCCGCCAGACAGCTTATGCCTGTGTATGTTCCCGTCTTGGCATGCACACGGCGATAGGATGGTGTGCCACTTTTCATGCGATGTTCCAGCGTGCCATCGACACCTCCTACAGGCAGCGACGGGTATAGACGGTCGTAGATGTTCTTGTTGGCATAGGCATACTTCAGGAATGCCACGAGCAGATTGGGCGACAGGTAGTCGTACATAGACAGTCCGCAGCCATCCGCCATCTTGTAGTCTTTCGGATCCAGTCCCATGCTGCGCATAATGCCACGCGCTACCTCAAGTCCGTCATCGGCACAAGCATACTTGGCACCACTCTTTTGCGCTGCCATGCGATAGAGCACCGCCTCGGCATTGAGGTTATCGCTCTCTTTCATCATCTGCTCCAGCACATCCTTCATGCTGGTCTCGCAGACAGCGACAGTCTGTGCATCCGTACCCAGTACGCCGAAGCCATAGTTGACGTCACACTCTATGCCGGCAAGCTGCAGCCGTTCGACGAACGTGTGCATGAACATATCGGCAGACGAATGGACGTTGATGTCGGCACTGCGACGCGATGCCACGTTGCCGCTAACAGTCAGTACGTTGCCATTGTGCATCCAGTCGCGTGTCAGCTTGAAGGTTCCTGCCTGCCGACTGCGGCTGACGGTATTGTTGACCACACTATAATAAGAGGAGTGCGGAGTAGCCTCAACCGAGGCTTTAGTGCCGGCAGCATTTGGCGTGGCTGTGACATGTACCGCGCCCTTATTGAGCATCAGCGGTGACAGATAAGGCTGATAAGCCTCCGGATTGTCGTCCCAAAGCCATCCGCTACCGAAATACAGCGAGTCCTTCATGGACACATCACCAAGTATGCGTCCGTCTATCTCCTTCACGGGCAATGCGGCAACGGCACTCACCAAGGCATCCATATCCTCATCGTCGAACTCAGGGTCGAAGCCACCCACGACATATAGGTCGCCATGCAATATGCTGTCGTTGATGCTGCCAGTGTGCCATACCTCAGTGCGGAATGGTTCGTCGCTCTCGGGCAAAGACAGTGCAGCGATGGCAGTGACCAGCTTCATGGTCGATGCCGGACGGCAGTTGCGGTCGGCACGATAGCTATAGACCGATGCGTCAGCAGTCAGGTCGTAGACGGCAATGCCAACATCACCACCACGAGGCAACAGCTTCTCAACGACGGAGTCAAGTCCTGCGACGAACGATGACACAGCCTGCCCCGTGCCCTGTGCTCTTGCCACATTGCAGCAGAGCACAAGGACAGCGGCAGCTATATAATATAATAAGGTGTACCTCCTTGTCACGGTGCGGACTTAAGGGGATGCTTACCAGATCTTCACGCGGTCTTCGGGTGCGCGCCACATCTTGTCGCCTTCCTTAACACCCCATGCCTCGTAGAACTCCTCGCAGTCGGACAACGGACCAAGGACTCTCCACTTTGCTGGCGAGTGCTCGTCGGTCTTCACGCGGGTTATAAGTGCCTCATCACGATACTTCACCATCCATGCCTGTGCATGACCAAGGAAGTAGCGCTGGTCGGGAGTGAAGCCGCCGATGATGACATTGTTCTTATACTGGTCTGTCTTCTTGAATGCTTCATAACCCATAATGAGTCCGCCCAGGTCGGCAATGTTCTCGCCCTGCGTGTTCTCGCCATTGATGTGCAGACCATTGATGACCTCATAGCCGTCGAACTGCTCCACAATCTTCTTTGTCTTCTCTTCGAACCTTGCCTTGTCCTCTGCTGTCCACCAGTCAGACAGGTTACCCTTTGCATCATACTTGCAGCCAGAGTCGTCGAATCCGTGCGTTATCTCATGACCAAACGTACTGCCGCCGATGATGGCATAGAGTATGGCATCGTCCGGCATGCGACCTTCGAATCCAGGAACGATGATGTTGCATCCAGGGATACATATCTCGTTGTTCGTCGGACTATAGTAAGCGTTGTAGGTCTGCGGCTGCATGTGCCACTCGCTGCGGTCGACAGGCTGTCCGTAACGCTTAATCATGCGGTCGAAACGCCAGCGGTTGGCGTTGATGATGTTAGCAGTATATGAGTCGCGGGAGATGTCCAATGCACTCATGTCTTTCCATGTGTCAGGATAAGCCAGCTTCATGTTCACTGCATCCAGCTTCTGCAGAGCCTTCTCCTTTGTGGGTTCGCTCATCCAGTCGAGGTTCTTGATGTGGTTGGCAAACTCTGCTCTGATGGCATCGCCAATCTCTATGAACTTCTCCTTTGTGCCTTTGGGCAGATATTCTGCCACGTAGACCTGACCAACGAGGTCGCCAAGGACAGAGTTGGTAACGTCGACAACTCTCTTCCAACGAGGACGAGGTACCTCAGCGCCACGCAGTGTCTTGGAATAGAAGTTGAAGTTAAGCATATACGTCTCATCGTCCATGTAGGCAGCCAGACCGTCTACTACCTGGAACTTCATGTAGTCCTTCAGTACGTTCAGGTCGGTATGGCGCAGCAGCATGCCCAGAGATGTGAAGAACTCCGGCTGGCCGACTACAACGCTATCGACATTGTTCAGTCCCACGCCAGTCATGAATGCCTTCCAGTCGAAGCCGGCAGCGATGTCCGACAGACGATTGACTGTCATCTTGTTGTAGTTGGCAAACGGATCGCGCAAGTCCTCACGCTTGCGAGAGTTCTTTGCCAGCGATGTCTCGAAACCAAGCATATTGTCTACGGCTGTCTGCGCACGATTGTCATCATAGCCCATCTTGCTGAAGATGCCCTTGGCGTATGTCTGGAATGCCTGACGCACGTTCTGTGTGTTGGCATCGTCATCGACATAGTAGTTGCGGTCGGGCATACTCAGTCCGCCCTGCGACAGTGACACCACATTGACATCGCTATTCATCTCGTCCTGCGACACGCCGAAACCAAAGAACGGAGTGCCCGATATGGGGCTGAGGTATGCAGCTGTCTGAGCCAGATCGTCTACAGATGCCATGGCATCGATGCGGTCCAGATATTCCTTCAGTGCCGATATGCCGGCAGCATTCAGCGTCGTGCTGTCCATGCCGGAGTAGTAGAGGTCGCCAATCTTCTGCTTGTTGCTGCCCTTCTCGAACTGCGTAGCCGATGCCTCGAGACAGATCTTATAGACCTGTGCCTGCACGGTGTCGTCGACAGCCTTGAAGATGCCCACGCTGTTCTCACTGGGGTCTATGGGGTGACTGTTCAGCCATGCGCCGTTGGCGTATTCGAAGAAATCGTCCTGCGGACGCACTGTCGAGTCGATGTGCGACAGGATTGGGTCTACCGGTTCTGCCGCTTTCTGCTGCGAGCATGATGCCGATGCAAGAGCCACAGCAGCGACAGCCATGCAGCCGGCTGATTTGACAAATAACTTTTTCATTGTGCTTTGTGATTTTTGTATTGTGTGTGTTATATCATCTCGTGAAATATCTCTCCTACCGTCGGGTGCGGGAAGACCGTCTTCTTCCATTCGTCAGTCTTCAGTCCCAGCGTTATTGCCATGCCTGCCAGAGCCACTATCTCCGATGCCGGATTGCCCAGCAGATGTGCGCCGAGTACGGTATTGTCGTCGGCAACAATCAGCTTGCACATGCCGTTGATGCCCTCGTTCTCTGCCACGAAACGGCCCGAGAATGTCATGGGCAGCTTGCAGACGCTGTACTTGATGCCGGCTTTCGCAGCAGCCTCTTCGGTCAGGCCCACGCTTGCAACCTCGGGATTGGTGTAGACCACTCCAGGTATGGCGTTATACTTCATCGTGTCTTCCTTGCCGATGATGCTGTTGACTGCCACCTCGGCTTCACGCACTGCCGTATGTGCCAGCATGGATGTGCCGGTCAGGTCGCCGCAGACATAGACACCACTGACAGATGTCATCATGTGACTGTCCACGACAATCCTGCCGCGCTCTCCGCGCTCCACGTCGAGGTTTTCAAGTCCGTAGCCTGTGGTGACAGGACGTCTGCCGGTGCTCAGCAGCATCTTGTCTGCCGTGACACTGTGCTCTTCGCCGTCCTTACGGTATGCAACAGTGAACTGCGACTGTCCGTCACCGTTGCCGTCGGCATAGCTCACCGACACCACTTGCGACTGCAACATGAAGTCAACACCGCGCTTGGCATATTCTGCACGCAGCATTGCCGACACCTCTTTGTCGAGTCCGCCCAGTATTTCGTCGGTCATCTCTATGACCGTGACCTTCGTGCCAAGAGTACTGAAGAGTGAGGCGAACTCCATGCCTATGACTCCGCCGCCAATCACAATGAGCGACTGCGGCAGCTCCTTATTGTCGAGAGCCTCACGATGTGTCCAGAAAGGTGTGTCCTTCAGTCCTGGTATGGGCGGTACGACTGTCTCCGACCCTGCGCACAGAATCATGTTCTCGCACTCGTAGGTCTCACCGCCGCACTCAATATGGTTCTTGTCGACGATGTGTGCCTCGCCACTCACCACGGCAACGCCTGCAGCTGTCACCCGTGCCTTGATGCCAAGCACCAGCTTGCGCACCGTCTTCTGCTTGCGTGCTATCATCTTAGGCAGGTCCACCGTCACGCCTTCTACGCTGACGGCATACTTCGCGGCATGCTGTGCATTGCTATAGGTCTTTGCCGAATAGAGCAATGTCTTGGTCGGTATGCAACCCTCGTTGAGGCACACGCCACCCAGACTTCCTTTCTCGAACAGCACTGTCGTCAGTCCTGCCTTTCCTGCGGCTTCGGCAGCAGTATATCCTGCCGGGCCACCACCGATAATGGCTACCTGATATGTCATTCTTCTTCTCCTTGTTTTGGTTCTTCACTACTGCCATGTGCAGTCCTCTTCAGCAGCACGCGCACAAACTCATCCTCGTTGGCAGGCATCAGTGCCACCGCCCTGCCATCACGACTGTGGACGAGCACGCAACGCATGACTCCGTAGTTGCCTATCTTCAGCTGCTGTGCACGCTCCACCGCCACGATGTCGGCGGCATGGATGTCCCTGCTCCGGGCAAAGCGGCCGTAAGACAGATGCAACGTGCCGTCGGACGTGATGACATACTCCGTGTGCAGCAGCCGCTCCATGCAGACCACCATGAGCACTGCCAGCAGCAGCACTATGATGATGTGCTTGAACCACCATGCCCACACAATCAGCCCCGCCACCAAGAGCAGGAATGCCAACTGTCCAGTCGTTATCCGTGCGCGAAAAGTCCTGTACATCTCTTTCATCGCGCAAAGATAAGCAAAATAACAAGTGCTTGCCTCCATGCCCATCTACGGATGCTGCCATGAGGCTTCGAAGATGATTACGCGCATAAACAAAATGAAATACGCGCGTAAACGAGACAATCTACGCGCGTAACTGAAGTCAGTTATGATTTTAACTGAAAACGTTTATGATCTTAATGGAAGCAATTTATGATCTTAACGGAAACAATTTATGATCTTAACGGAAGCAAATAGCGCGCACTACAATAGGTGGTAGCGCGCGCCATTTGTAAATATTACCAGCCTGGATTCTGCGTGAGATTCGAGTTCAGCTGAATCACCACCTCCGGTATCGGATACAGATACTGGCGGCTGGGCCACTGCCGGCCGGCATAGTTGTACTTCATCAGGTAACCACCCGACACGGGTACCACGTTCAACACGTTGCTCTTGTTGGTGCCCACGTAGACGCCTATCGACGAATAGTTGGCATCGCCAATCTCGTCGGTCTGATAGAAGTAGGCATCGTAATTACCGTCGCCATTCATGTCAAGCGGAGTGTCCAGCGCAGGGATGAAGACGCCTTCCCACGGGTCATCTTCCCACAGATTGCAGCAGTTCCAGCGCTTGAGGTCGTTGAGGCGGAAGCCTTCCAGGGCGAGCTCAATCTCGCGGTCGCGTCTGATCTCAAGAATCACAGGGTCGGATACCTCGGGATAGTAGTCGGAGATGTAGGGCTCTTTCGATGTCGGCTTTGTGGTCAGCGTTCCCGTCTGGCTTGTGCCGCCCGTGATGCCAGCCCTTGCCCTAAGCGCACCGATGGTCTTTGCCCAGTCGTCGTCGGTCAGCGTGCCGAGCTCGGCCTTGGCCTCAGCATAGTTCAGCAGCACCTCGGCATAGCGCATGATTGGGATGTCGTTGTCGTTGGTGGCAGCGTCGTCGTACGAGACATCGTCCATGACGAACTTGGTGAACTGGTAGCCCGTCAGCGTGTGACCGGTGAAGTTGGCGGCAGTAGGCTCGTAGACTCCTGCAGAGTTCTTCCTGGTGTAGTCAGCAGCACGGACGGTCTGATTGAAGCGTGTATCTCTGTCCTGCGACTCCTGTACGAAGGTCTTGTAGGTGCCGTCGGCATTCTTCTCGTTGTAGGGCGAGCCGTCGCGGTTGAGGTATGTCTTGGCAAATTTGCGACTCATGCACAGGTGAGGGCCGTAGGTAGAGGAGTTGTACCACCAGTTCTGCTCGCCAAGTCCCAGCTCTTTGTCGGTCTCGATAGCCATCATGACCTCGGTTGTGACAGCCTGGTCGGAGACGAAGAGTTCTCTGTAGGCACCACGACCGCTGTCGTACGAGCCCGAGGTGTAAAGGCTGTACGGACTGTTGTCCATGACTTCCTTAGCAGCATCTGCCGCCAGCTGATAGAGAGCGGCGGAGGTGTACTGCGTGCATCCCGTGCGGGCAAAGTCCAACTGGTCGTCGGCATGATACTTGCGCCATGCGGCTTCGAACAGGCAGACGCGCGACTTGAATGCAGCGGCTGTCCACTTGTTGACGATGGTGGAATTCTGCGTCACGTCTGTCTCCGTAATGTTCTGGTAGGCATAGTCCAGGTCGTCGATGATGTGGGAGACGATGACGTCGCGCGTGTCCCGAGCGTTGTACAAGTCAGGATCTTCCGAGTCGTTGAACACCTTGTCAATCCATGGCACCTCGCCATATTGCACCAGCTTGTCAAAGTAGAAGCGGGCACGGAACAGGCGTGCAATGCCTGAATAGTTGTTGCGTACCGACTCAGAGAGGCTCTGGTCTGTGTTGTTCTCGAGGAAGAAGTTTATGTTGCGCAGCGCTGTCCAGCTCCAGCTTGTGGCTGAATTGACGGTGTAGGCACCGACCTCCATGCCGCTCAGCGAGTTCTTCACTCCGTAGTCGAGGGTGGTGTTGCGCTTGAAGGCTTCGCTTCTCGAGGGCAACACATTATAGAAGGAGTAGGAATAGGTCTGCAAACCTTTCTCGGAACTGAAGACCATGTCGACCGATGCCGACGACTGGGGCTCCTCGTCCATGTCGCATGCGGCAAGACATGAGGCGCACAACAGCAATGATCCTAATAATCTATATACTTTCATGATTTGACTGCTTTATTAGTTAGAACGTAATGTTAAGACCCAGACTGACTGACTTCATCATCGGGTAATTGTAGCCGTCGCCCGAGTTGCTCGAGGTCAGGTCGGTATCGGAAGCTCCAATGTTCGACACGTTGATGTCCTTGGTGTACTTGTAGAGAGGCGACCATGTGAAGAGGTTCTCGCCAGAGATGTAGACACCGACTTTCTTCAGGTGCACCTTCTTGACCCATGCCTCGGGCAGGTTGTAGCCAATCTGCAAGTTCTTCAGACGCAGGTATGCCACGTTCATCAGGTAGCGCGTGTTGGCGTTGCTGCTTCCGCGATAGAACGGAGAGTAGTAGCCGGTGTAGCGGGGCAGGAAGGCGTCAGGATTGTCCTCGGTCCAGTAGTTGTTGAGGTGCCACGACGGCATCTGGTTGTACGGACGGTTGTACTGTCCCCAGAAGACCGACGACTCGTTCGAAGGATACCAGTCCTGCTTGCCAACGCCCTGGAAGAAGGCACTGAACCAGATGTTGTTCCAGTCGGCAGACAGTGTGAAGCTGTAGATGTAGCGTGGCTCCTCGTTGCCGATGATCTTACGGTCGCCCGGGTCGTCAACGGTGTTCTTGCCGCGGTCGATGTAGCCATTGCCATTCAGGTCCTCGAACTTGATGTCGCCAGGATAGAGCTTGTAGGTCTTCGATGTCTGCATCAATGGATTGTAGTACTTCTGTCCGGCAGCCTGTGCGCCTGCTTCGGCAGCATCGATAGACTCCTGGTCCTGCCACAGTCCGTTCGACACGTATCCCCAAATCTCACCGATGCGCATGCCTTCGTAGTAGTTGCCGTTCAGCGACTGGTTGGCATAGGTGCTCAGCGTCTTGTTGGAGTTGTTGTATTTGTCGATCACCGAGTAGTAGTCGGACAGTGTTCCCTTGATGCTGTAGTTAAGTTTCTTTCCTGCCAGCTTGAAGCTGTCGTGCCACTCCAGCGACAGTTCGTATCCGTAGGTCGACATGTCAGCATAGTTTCCCTTCGGCGAAGAGGCACCGAACACATCGGGCACGGTGGGACCAGCCACAATCATGTCGGTGGTCTTACGGATGTAGTAGTCGGCGCTCAGCGTCAGACGGTTGTTCAGGAAGCCCAGGTCGGCACCGACATCGTAGGTTGTGGCAGTCTCCCACGACAGGTCACTCGGCAGTGCCGCCGGTGATGACATGTAGCTCTGTCGCAGTCCGTTGAGGATGTAGCTGGAGGTCGATACCGACAGCGTCTGCTTGTACTGATAGTTGCTCAGGCCAGCAGCATTTCCCAGCGAACCCCACGACAGACGCAGCTTGGCATTCGAGACAGCCTTCGGATTGACCTTGAACCACGGCTCCTCGGATATGCGCCAGCCTACCGAGGCAGAAGGGAAGAATGCCCAACGCTGGTTGCTGGGGAAGCGCGACGAACCGTCGTAGCGGCCGTTGACCTCCAGCAGGTAGCGGTTGTCGAAGGCATAGTTAAGGCGGAAGAAGGCGCCGCCAAACTGATAGGCAGACCACGACGAGGTGATCTTCTTGTTGTCGGTGCCCAGAGCCAGGTTGATGTTTTCCACATCGTCGGTCAGCAGGTCGTCGTTGTAGGCATAGATCTGCTTGTAGCGCGACTTCTCATAGTTCCAGCCGCCCATCACCTTGAAGTAGTGCTTGTCCTTGAAGGTGTCTTCGTACTCGGCATAGAGGTTGGTGGCGATGTAGCGCGTGCTGTTCGTCGTCTCCGACAGGTCGGAATGTGTTCCGGTGATGTACTCGATGTTGCTCTCGCCGTCGTCGTTCACCGAGCGGGAATAGGCGGTGCGCACCTGCTTCTTCGTCTTTTCGTAGAGGGTGTTCTTGTAGGTGAAGTCGCCGTTGACGCGCAGACGGTTGTTCAGGAAGCTGGAGTTGAACGATATGGTGTTCTTATACTCTTCGTTCTTTGTCGTGATGCCGCTCTGACCGTAGAGCAGGTCGCCAACAGTGTAGACAGCGCTGTGGGTCAGCGTGCCGTCGGGGTTGAACATCGGCGACGACGGGTGTGCCTCGTCGGCAATGTTTCTCCAGACAACGCCCGAGCCTTCGGAGTAGGTTATAGGGTTGTAGTACTTGTTGTTGGAGAACTCGAAGTTGTTGTTGATCTTCAGCCACGGTGTCAGCTGGTAGCCGCCCTTGAAGCGCAGGTTGTAGCTGTTGTAGTTGTCGGTCTGCTTGTCGCTGTTGAAGAGTCCGCTGTAGGAGTAGTAGCGGCCCGACATGTAGTAGTCGAACTTGCCGTCCGAGCCCGATACCGACAGATTCTGGTTCTGGCTGAACACGGAGTTCTTGTAGAGCAGGTCGTAGTAGTCTGTGCCCTCGGGGTAGTAGACGTAGCGTCCTTTTGTGCCGATGGTGCCGTCGGAGATGACCGTACCGAAGTCGCCCGTGTCGTGACGGCGCTTATATTCCTCAAGCCATGCCGTGGAGAACTGCTGCGTCTTGTTGATTCCCGACGGGTTTGACTGGTTGTAGTTGTAGTAGGCCTTGTAGAAGTGTTCCGCCCACACGTAGCCGTCGGACACGACGTCGGGCACATTCTGCGGCGTCTGTATGGTGTAGTTGGACGAGTATGTGACTTCGGGCTTGCCCTCCTTGGCGTTCTTTGTCGTGATGAGCACCACGCCGAACGGTGCACGTGCGCCGTAGATGGCAGAGGCTGCCGCATCCTTCAGCACCGAGACGCTCTCGATGTCGTTAGGGTTGAGCAGCGAAGGGTCGCCCTCGACGCCGTCGATGAGCACCAGTGCACTGCCGCCATTGATGGAGCCTGCACCGCGCACGTTGAAGTCGGCCGTACGTCCTGGCTTGCCGTCAGACAGGGAGATGTTAAGGTTAGGTACCACGCCCTCGAGCATCTGTGTGGCATTGGCTGTGGGACGACCGTCGAAGACGTCGCTGCTGACCTGCTCAACTGCGCCGGTCAGGTTGACCTTCTTCTGCGAGCCGTAGCCCACGATGACTACCTCGTCCAGGCTCTGCGAGTCCTCCTCGATGGTGATGCGGATGTCGTTCTGGTTGCCAACGGGGACGCTCTTCGTGACAAACCCGATGAAGGAGATCTCCAGCACTGCGCCTGGCTGCACCTCCAGCGAGAAGTGTCCGTCGTAGTCGGTGATGGTGCCGATGGACGTCCCGCTGACCAGCACGTTGGCACCGATAATGGGCTCGCCATTGGCGTCGACCACCGTACCTCTTACTGTTCGGGTCTGCTGCACGGCAGCTGTCAGTGGCTGATGTGTCGTCGACAGGACACTGCCCAGGTTGTCAGCATTGACATACATAGGACTTGCAGCCAACAAGGCTGAAGAGAGCCCCGCCACGCCGACAAGTTGTCTAATGAGGGAGTACGCTTTTCTGCGCTCCTCCAAAGCTTCTGATTTTTTCATTATTTCAGATTGTTTAGAATTACGTTGCAAACGTACAGCCGGAATGTTTCGACGACGTTTCGCCGCTATTACCATTCCGTGACAAA
>CAYXLA010000052.1:0-9043 GCA_964465765.1 uncultured Bacteroidaceae bacterium
GTTTTTCGCCGATGTTTTTTTCGATGGAAATGCAGTTTCCTCCTGCCGAAAAGAGCGTATATTTGCCATTATGAAAAAGATATATGTAATCCTCACAGCATTGCTGCTGGCATCGGGCATAACGACTGCCAGTGCTCAAGACAACAAGGACTGGGGCGGACTGTCGCGCTACGCCCAGTCGGACTCCGTGGTGCGGACACTGCCGCAGGAGGAGCGGCGCGTGGTGTTCATCGGCAATTCCATAACCGACTTCTGGTATGACATTCGTCCTGACTTCTTCCAGTCGAACGGCTACATTGGCCGCGGCATATCGGGCCAGACATCCTACCAGTTCATCGTGCGCTTCAGACAGGACGTCGTGAACCTGCACCCGCTGGCAGTGGTCATAAACACCGCCACAAACGACGTGGCAGAGAATACAGGACCATACGACGAGGAGCGTACCATGGACAACATAAAGACGATGGTGGATCTGGCAACGGCGGCACACATCAAGGTCATACTGACAACCACTCTGCCGGCGTCGCACTTTGGATGGAATCCTTCCATCAAGGACGCGAGCGAGAAGATTGCGCGGCTGAACGACCGCATCCGCCAGTATGCTCAGGACAATGGTTACGGTTTTGTGGACTACTACAGTCACATGGTGACCGGCACCGAGCGGTCGCTCAATCCGGACTACTCCAACGACGGTGTGCATCCCACGGCAGCAGGATATGCAGTCATGGAGCCGCTCGTGCAGGCGGTTATTGATGATGTGCTTGCGCCGGCAAAACAGTAGCCGGCACGGGTGCAGTCATCGGCGTGTCAGCTGCAGACCGTCGGGCGTGATGATGATGAGATGACGCTTGTAGAGGTCGCCGACAGCCTTCTTGAAGACCTTCTTGCTGACGCCGAACGTGTCGTAGATGTCCTGCGACGGACTCTTGTCGCCGAGGGCGGTGTGCCCGCCATTGTCGCGTAGATGTTGCAGCAGCACTTGGGCAAAGTCCTCCACATTTTCGTAGCCTGACTTCTGCAGGGCTATGTCAATCTTGCCGTCAGGACGCACCTGCTTGACGTACGCCTTCAGGCGCAGTCCCTGGTGCATGGGGCGGAACACCTCATCGCGAAACACCAGTCCGCTGAACTTGTCGTCGACAATCACTTTATAGCCCAGGTCGGTGCGCTGCCACACCATGATGTCCACCTCCTGCCACGGCTCATACTGCGGTGTGCCCTTGTCAAGGAAGTGCTCTATGCGTGCCGACGCCATGATACGGAAACTCTCGTCGTCGACGTGGGCATGCACCACATAACGCCGTCCCACCTCCATGCGTTGTTTCTGCTCGCGGAAGGGACAGAAGAGGTCCTTCATCAGTCCCCAGTCGAGGAACGCTCCGTAGCGGTTCACCCACGTCACTTCGAGGCAGGCGAAGCCGCCGACCTCGACATACGGCGTCAGCGTCGTGGCGACCAGCCGCTCCTCGTTGTCGAGATAGATGAACACACGCAGCTCGTCGCCGGCGGCATAGTGTTCGGGCATATAGCGCCTGGGCAGGAGTATCTCGCCCTCCTCGCCTCCGTCAAGATACAGACCGAAGTCCACTTCCTTCACAATCTTCAGCGTGTTGAAACGCCCTAATTCTATTGCCATACAGTGTTGATGTGTGTTTGGTGATGTCGGGACGCAAAGGTAGCTATATTTTTGCGGATAATTCTTACCTTTGGCGTTCCAACACAAAGAAGACGGGAATTTATGGCTAAGGACAAGACGGCATACGTGTGCGACAACTGCGGTTACGACTCTCCACGATGGATGGGCCGCTGCCCCTCGTGCGGCGAGTGGAACACGTTCAAGGAGATTACCGTGCGCAAGGAAACAGCCGTTCGCAGTGCTGCAGCTGCAGTGCATGCTGCCGGTGCCCAGCAGGCGCGCCCCGTGCCGCTGAAGGACATAGACGCTGTCAGCGAGCCGCGCTACGACATGCACGACGCCGAGCTGAACCGCGTGCTTGGTGGCGGACTGGTGAAAGGCTCGCTGGTGTTGCTTGGTGGAGAGCCGGGCATCGGCAAGTCGACGCTTGTGATGCAGACCGTGCTGCGCATGCCCGAGAGGAACATCCTCTACGTGTCGGGCGAGGAGAGCGAACGCCAGCTCAAGCTGCGTGCCGACCGCATCGGGCCGCACGACAGCAACTGTCTGGTCTTGTGCGAAACGTCATTGGAGCAGGTATTCACCCACATCAGGGACACACATCCCGACATTGTGATTATCGACTCCATACAGACCATGCACACCGAAGCCGCCGAATCGTCGCCAGGCAGCGTGACGCAGGTGCGCGAATGTGCGGCAGCCATTCTGCGCATGGCGAAGGAGACGCAGACGGCAGTCATCCTGATAGGACATATAAATAAGGAAGGAACCATTGCCGGACCGAAGATTCTGGAGCACATTGTCGACACCGTGCTGCAGTTCGAAGGCGACCAGCACTACATGTACCGCATATTGCGGAGCAGCAAGAACCGCTTCGGCAGCACCGACGAGTTGGGAATCTACGAGATGCGGCAGGAAGGACTGCGGCAAGTCAGCAATCCGTCGGAGCTGTTGCTGAACCAGTCGCCGGCAGGCATGAGCGGAATTGCCATCGCCTCGGCGGTGGAGGGCGTGCGGCCGTTGCTGATAGAGGTGCAGGCGCTGGTCAGCAGTGCCGTCTACGGCTATCCGCAGCGCTCTGCCACGGGCTTCGACCTGCGGCGCATGAACATGCTCCTTGCCGTGCTGGAGAAACGTGTGGGATTCAAGCTGGCACAGAAGGACGTGTTCCTCAACATTGCTGGCGGACTGCGCGTCAACGACACGGCGATAGACCTGGCGGTGATCAGTGCCATACTGTCGAGCAACATGGACATAGCCATCGGCACCGACGTGTGCATGGCAGGAGAAATAGGTCTGTCGGGCGAGATTCGTCCGGTGAACCGCATCGAACAGCGCATCAACGAAGCGTGCAAGCTGGGCTTCAAGCGGTTCATACTGCCGCGAAACAACATGCAGGGCCTCGACGCCGCCAAGGCTGGCATCGAGCTGGTGCCGGTGGTGAAGGTCGAGGAGGCGTTCCGCACACTGTTCGGATGAAGACGCTTGTATGAAGACGCTGTTCTGAGGAAGACAAAAGGAAGTTCATATACATATATATTATATAATGGTGTACGAATATCAGTTACGGGTACTGCCGTCGGTGGCAGCAGACTCTGACAACCTGAAGCATTACTTGGCCGAAGAGAAGGGACTGCCCGAGCGCGGCATAGACTGCGTGCGCATCGTCAAGCGCAGCATCGACGCGCGTCAGCGCACGGTCTACGTCAATCTGACGGTCCGCGTCTTTGTCGGCGAGAAGCCCGATGAGGCGCAATATGTGCCGACAGCCTACGGCAATGTCGACGGTCATCGTCAGGTCATCGTCGTGGGAGCAGGTCCTGGAGGACTGTTTGCCGCACTGAAGCTCATCGAGCTCGGCCTGAAGCCGGTGGTCGTGGAGCGTGGCAAGGACGTGCATCAGCGCAAGGTGGACATCGCCCGCATAAGCCGCGAGCAGACCGTCGACCCCGAGTCGAACTACAGCTTCGGCGAGGGTGGGGCTGGAGCATATTCGGACGGCAAGCTGTTCACGCGCTCCACCAAGCGCGGCTCTGTGGAGAAAATCCTGAACGTATTCTGCCAGCACGGAGCGTCGGAGGCGATACTCGTCGACGCGCATCCGCACATCGGCACCGACCGGCTGCCGCGCGTCATCGAGAACATGCGCAACACCATACTGCGCTGCGGCGGTGAGGTCCATTTCCAGACACGCATGAGCGCACTGCTCGTGGAGGGCGACCGCGTCGCCGGCATCGAGACCGCCGACGGACAGACACTGCTCGGTCCCGTGATACTTGCCACGGGACACTCTGCACGCGACGTCTACCGCTGGTTGTGGCAGAACGGCGTGGAGATTGAGGCCAAAGGACTGGCCATGGGCGTGCGACTGGAGCATCCGTCGCACCTGATAGACCAGATTCAGTATCACAGTCGCGAGGGCCGTGGCAAGTGGCTCCCGGCAGCGGAGTACAGCTTCACGGCGCAGGTTGCAGGACGTGGCGTCTACAGCTTCTGCATGTGCCCGGGCGGCTTCGTCGTCCCTGCCGCCAGCGGTCCGCAGCAAATCGTCGTCAACGGCATGAGTCCCGCCAGCCGTGGCTCCCGATGGAGCAACAGCGGCATGGTGGTCGAGATGAGGCCCGAAGACTGGACAGCCGACCGCCGTGCGTGGGGACAGCTTGCCGAAGACGGCTACGTGGCGTCGGCACCACCGGCATTGCGCGGCATGTACCTGCAGGATGCCCTCGAGAAGCTGTGCTGGCAACAGGGCAACATGAAGCAGACGGCACCGGCACAACGCATGGCAGACTTCGTGAACCGACGCCTGAGTGCGGACCTTCCCGACAGCTCGTACGCGCCAGGGCTGCTGGCATCGCCGCTTCACTTCTGGCTGCCGCCGTTCATCAGCACACGTTTGCAGACGGCATTCAGCGCTTTTGGCAAGCGAAGCCACGGCTTTCTGACCAACGACGCAGTGGTTATCGGTGTGGAAACGCGCACGTCGTCGCCGGTACGCATTGTCCGCGACCGCGACACGTTGCAGCACATCCGTCTGCAGGGACTGTTCCCGTGCGGCGAAGGCGCCGGATACGCCGGAGGAATTGTGTCGGCTGGCATCGACGGCGAACGCTGTGCCGAGTCGGCAGCAGAATATGTCAAGACCAGCAGCCATGCCTGAAATGTCGCGTCCCGAGATAGCCATCATCGACCCCAACACGCTGACGTGCCTGGGACTGGAGAACCTGCTGCAGGAGATTATTCCCGTCGCAGTGATACGAACGTTCAGCTCCTTTCAGGAATTGGTGGACGACACGCCCGACATGTATGCCCACTACTTCGTGGCGACGCAGATCTACTTCAGCCACACCGCCTTCTTCCTGAAGCGCAAGTTCCAGACCATAGTGCTCTGCACAGCCGACAACGCACAGCTGAAGGGCGTGCTGACGCTCAACATCTGTCAGGACCAGCAACACTTGGCGAAGTCCATACTGATGCTCCACAGCCACGGCCACAAGGACGGGCACAGGGGCATGCCGCCGCAGACGGACCGGCAGCCGCGCATGGACACGATGCCCGACGACGGCAGCGGACTGACGGCACGCGAGATTGAGGTGCTCTCGATGGTGGCACGCGGAATGATTAACAAGGAGATTGCCGACCGCCTCAGCATCAGTCTGACCACCGTCATCACACACCGCAAGAACATCACCGAGAAGCTCGGCATCAAGACCGTGTCCGGACTTGCCATCTATGCCGTGATGCACGGCTACATCGAAGCCGACAGCATCTGACTCCTGCCCGTAGCGTTGCCGCGAAAATCCTCATAAATTAGGATTGCCAGCGTCGGCACAATGCGCTTCCTTTGCAGCGGAAACGAAACAGTATGGCGGGCTCTATGGATGTCCACCGCACACACAAAAAAACGGAACCCGCGACACAAAAACGGAACCCGCCACACAAAATCAGAACCGCCACAGAGGAGAGAATAATGAAGAGGAATCTTGCCATTGCACTGTTGCTGTGCGCCTGCAGCACGGGCATCAACGCTGAGGATGCCGCCACCGTGAAGCCATTGACGATGCCAAACGACACGGTGCACGACATCGAGGAGATTGTCGTCGTCGGGACGCCCAAGGAGAATGCACGGCTACGGCAACAGACGCTGTCGTCGAACTCGTTCTCGGGGACACAGCTGCGTCTGCACGGCGTGAGCTCGCTGAAGTCGCTATCGGCCATGGCGCCCAACCTCTTCATCCCGTCCTACGGCTCGAAGCTGACCACCTCCGCCTACATACGCGGCATCGGTTCGCGCATCAACACGCCCGCCATAGGTCTGTATGTGGACAACATTCCGTACATCAACAAGAGCTCCTTCGACTTCAACTACTCCGACGTGGAGCGCATCGACGTGATGCGCGGTCCGCAGGGAACGCTCTACGGGCGCAACACCATGGGCGGCCTCATCCGCGTGTTCACCAAGAGCCCCTTCGCCTATCAGGGCACCGACCTGCACCTCGAGGCAGCCACTCACGGCGAGTATAAGGCCCGCGTGACGCACTATCACCGCCTGTCGGACCGCTTTGCATTCTCCGGCGGCTTCTTCTACGAGCACGCCGACGGCTTCTTCCGCAACGCCGCGAAGGGCAACAGCCGCGCCGACCGCAGCAACGACTACGGCGCCCGACTGCGCGCAGTGTGGCTCCCCGCCAGCAACACCAAGCTCGACCTTACCGCCAACTACGAGTACCTGACGCAGGGCGCTTACCCCTACCAGTACCTCGGCGTCGCCGGCGGCGAGGAGACGCGAGCCGACAAGATTGGGCTGGTGTCGTACAACCGCGACGGGCACTACCGCCGCCATCTGTTCAACGCCGGACTCAACATTGAGCACCAGGCGCAGGGCTTCACCTTCAACAGCGTCACAGGCTACCAGCTGCTGAAGGACAAGATGGACATGGACCAGGACTACACCGAGATGGACATCTTCACCCTGCAGCAGCGGCAGCTCAGCCACACGCTGACGCAGGACTTCGCCTTCAAGTCGCGGCCCGACCGCCGCTGGGAGTGGACGACAGGCCTCAGCGGCTTCTACCAGTGGCTCGACACCAAGGCACCGGTGACGTTCCACGAGGACGGCATCCGCAGCCTCATCGAGGACAACGTGAACTCCGTGTTCCGGCGTCTGCAGGCGTCCAACCCGCGCATGCCGTCGATGAACCTCGACGTCCTGGGCAGCAGCTTCGCCATACGCGGCGCCTTCAGCACGCCCACCGCCAATGCCGCCCTGTACCATCAGTCGACCGTCCACGACCTGCTCGTGCCAGGACTGTCGCTGACCCTGGGAGCCCGTGTGGAGTACGAGCGCGTCTGGATTGACTACAACTCCGGCACCGCCCTGACGTTCGACTTCAACATCCCGTCCATGGAGCGCGTGCCGTCGATGCAGCCCATGCTGCAGCAGCTCAAGGGCATTGGCGCCGGTTCCGACCTCATGGGCAGCCTCAGCCACGACAACTGGGAGCTGCTGCCCAAGGTGGCGCTGAAGTTCGACCTCGACAGCCGCAACAACCTCTACGCCAGCCTCTCGAAGGGCTACCGCTCTGGCGGCTACAACATTCAGATGTTCTCCGACCTCGTGGAGAGCTCGCTGTCGTCCAGCATGATGGGTGCCGTGGACCAGAAGAGCGGCGGCATGATGACGCAGATGGCAGGCGATGCCATGTCGGGCTTCGCGGGCTTCGAGCCCGACGTCGACGGCACCGTAGCCTACCGCCCCGAACGGTCGTGGAACTACGAGCTGGGCGGACACTTCACCTTTGCCGACGGAGCCCTGCAGACCGACATGGCGGTGTTCCTGATGAACACCACCGACCAGCAGATTTCGCGCTTCTCGGCCAACGGCTTCGGCCGCATCACCGTCAACGCCGGCAAGAGCCGCAGCTACGGCGCCGAGCTGTCGCTGCGCTGGAAGCCCACCAGCGCCCTCAGCCTCAACGCCAACTACGGCTACACCCACGCCACGTTCCGCGACTACCGCGTCAGCCAGACCACCGACTACACCGGCAACTGGGTGCCCTTCGTGCCGCGCCACACGCTGAACCTCAACGGCAGCTACACCATCGGCATGCGCCGCACGTCGTGGCTCGACGCCATCAATCTCAATGCCGGATACACCGGCGCAGGACGCATCTACTGGACCGAGGACAACGCTGCCAGCCAGCCCTTCTACGGTCTTGTGGACGGCAGCGTGGAGCTGGTGCGCGGCGACTCCGTGCTCGGCGTCTGGGTGCGCAACGCCTTCGACAAGAGCTATGCGGCGTTCTACTTCGAGAGCCTCGGACGCAAGTTCCGCCAGAGGGGCAATCCGCTGCAGGTGGGCATGACGCTCGACCTCAAGTTCTGACACGCCCGTGCGACCGGCGCGGCAGGACACCGCCGCGCCGACTTTTCCCGACACATTTCAGCCACAAACCGACACGTTCTTTGACGAAAGAACGCTATATTCGCATCGACGATGAGGCACGACCGCCCGCGGCACCACGCGTCGCCGTCGGCAGACAGCCCGTCGGCACCTTAGACTGAAACCAAAAGACACACACACGATATGTACCGCAAACTCCCCACCACCGCCCCCAACTACTACCCCGTCTGCATGCACTCGCAGTGCCCCAAGGCGGGCAGCTGCCTCCACCGCATAGCCCTCGACATGCTGATCGGCAGGACCGACTACATGCGCCTGCTCAACCCCAACCACTGCACCGCCGACGACAGTTGCCCCCACTACCGCAGCAGCGACCCCGTGCGCTACGCACGAGGCTTCGCCAGCTTCCAGGCGCACATGTATCCGCAACAGTACGAAAGCTTCAAGAACGCCCTCATCCGACGCTTCAGCCGTTCTTCTTACTACAAACGTCGAAGCGGTGAGTTGGCCTTGTCGCCCAACGAACAGGTTGTTGTGCTGAGGGCACTCAAGAGGGCAGGAGTGACCGAACAACTCTCCTTCGACAGCTATGAGGATGCCCCCAACTGGGACGACTGACGCTCAGTCTGCGTCTCCGTCGGCATAGCCGACCGCCCCATACACTACGCTCGACACACCTATACCGTCCGCATGATACTCCTGTATTGTGCGGACGATTTCGTTGTACCATCAGTGTAAGTCTATGGTATCTTCCACGTGATACTATGGTATCATCAGCATAATACTCCTGTATCTTCCTCATGATACCTCTGTATCCTACTCGTAGTACTACAGTATTTCGCTCAGAATACTTCAGTATTTCGCTCACAATACTCGAGTATTTCACTCACAATACTCGAGTATTATCCGCATAATACTCGAGTACTTCAAGCTTTGTACAGCTTGAAGTACTGGGAAGTCGCGAGAAAACTAAGGAGAATGTTCGCCTTATACGAAGAGGACGT
>CAYXLA010000052.1:9143-13986 GCA_964465765.1 uncultured Bacteroidaceae bacterium
ACTGGGAAGTCGCGAGAAAACTAAGGAGAATGTTCGCCTTATACGAAGAGGACGTAATCGAGAATGGCGCAGGTCAGGTAGAACGACAATTCGCACAGCAGGAATATGGCGCCGCAGCAGTCGCCTGTGTAGCCCTCGATGCGGCGTCGCATCAGCTGCGTCAGCAGCAGGAACACCACGACGGGCACAGCCAGCGCAGGCAGGAAATATGGCGGCAGGAACAGCACGGCGGGCAGCAGTCCGGCGCAGACTGACAGCAGCCACTCGCCGACGGTCATGCGCTCGTAGACGGTCTTGCTCTTCGCCTCTTCTGCCTTGCGGGCGTAGGGCAGCAGATTGATGATGTTCGATGCGCACGCCTTGCTCCAGCAGTCGGCAGCAATGATGGTGCCGCACATCATGCGTGCGTCGACCTGCGAGCCCGCTTCAATCATCATCAGGAAGTAGAGAATCAGCCCCACGACTCCGTAGGTGCCGATGTGCGAGTCCTTCATTATCTCCAGCACGCGCTGACGGGTGGTGCCGCCGCCCATGCCGTCGCAGAAGTCGGCGAGTCCGTCTTCGTGCAGGCAGCCGGTGACGAGCAGTCGGGCAATGATGGCTGCTGTCCATGCCATGAGTGGCGGCATGACAGCGCTGCAGAGCCAGAACACGGCAGCCATGATGCCGCCGGTGAGCCAGCCCACGACGGGCCATAGGGGCACCACGCGCTTGAAGCAGTCGGCAGGAACCTGGGCGATGCGCCAGAAGGGTAGGCGCGTGAAGAAGATCAGTGCAGCGAGTAGGCGGATCATGTCTCAAGGGGGATTTTAGAAGTATTTTGTCACCGTAGCCTGTCGGAAGCTCTCCATCTCGTTGATCATGAGCACGGCAGAGCGCACTATGGGGTATGCGCAGATGGCTCCGGTGCCTTCGCCAAGTCGCAGGCTGAGGCTCAGCAGCGGCTCTGCCTGCATGGCGTCGAGCAGCAGGCGGTGGCCCGACTCGTCGCCGCAGTGGCAGAACACGGCGTAGTCCTTCACGGCGGGATAGAGGCGCTCGGCAGCCAGCATGCATGCCGTCATGATGAAGCCGTCGACGAGAATCAGCACGTGGTCCTCTGCCGCCTGCAGCATTGCGCCCACCGCCATCAGCATCTCGAAGCCGCCAAACCAGCGCAGGATGTCCACAAGGGAGCCGTCGCCACGGTAGTTGTCGTTGGCAGAGCTCAGCACGCGGTACTTGTGACGGATGCCCTCGCTGTCGAGTCCGCTGCCTGCTCCGATGCACCGGTCGAGCGGTATGCCCGTCAGGCGGTGCATCCACATCGACGAGGGCGACGTGTTGCCAATTCCCATCTCGCCGAAGCTCAGCACGTTGCTCCCCTCAGCCTCGCAGCGTCGCACCATCTCGGCTCCGCGCTCTATGCACAGGTCCATCTGCTCGGGGGTCATCGCCGGTCCGTGCAGGAAGTTGTGCGTGCCGCGGCCGACGCTCATATTCACGATGCCGCGCTCGTAGGGCAGGTCGTAGTCGACGCCCGCATCGACAATCTTCAGCCTGAAGCCGTGCTGGTTGCACAGGAAGTTCACGCCGCCGCCGCCGTGCGTGAAGTGTATGGTCTGCTGCCATGTCACCTCCTTCGGCGAGAAGCTCACGCCCTCGTCGGCGATGCCGTGGTCGGCGCAGAAGATGATGTTCTGCGGCACGCTGAGCGTTGGGCACAGCGTCTGCTGCACCAGTCCCACCTGCAGTGCCAGCTTCTCGAGCCGTCCCAGCGAGCCCTTTGGCTTCGTCAGGTTGTCAATCTTGTCGATCAGCGCCGGCTCGATGGCTCTGTCCGGAGTGCTTATGTTGAATGTCCTCATTGTTCTCTCTATGTATATGTGTGTTGTATCGTGAAGTTCCCCTGAGTGTTGAGTCCGATATCAAGCTTTATTGTGTCTTATGTCAAGCTATATTGTGTCGGTTATCCAGCTCTATTGTATCTGATATTAAGCTTTATCGAGTCCGTTATCCTGCCTTATCCTTTAATCTTTACGGGGATGCCGCTGACCATCAGCACCACCTCGTCGGCGTGGGCTGCCACATACTGGTTGACCCATCCCAGCAGGTCGGTGAAGTGTCGTTGCAGGTCGTTGGCAGACGTGCCGCCAAGCCCGATCTCGTTTGTCACGAAGATGAATGTCGCGTCTTGCGCGGTGAAGCGGTCGAAAGCCTGCTCCACAGCCTCCAGCGTAGGCTGAATCTGTCCGTCGAGGTCGAAGAAGAAGTTGCTGCACCACATCGTCACGCAGTCTATCAGCACCGTACGTCCGCCCACGTCGTGGCGGCTCAGCTCGCAGTCTTCCTCAATGTTTGTCCACTCCTTGCCCCGCCTGTCCTGATGAATCTTGACGCGCTGTGCGAACTCCTCGTCCGTGACGCGTGCCGTTGCCATATACACTGGGTTGGCGCTGAGGCTCAGTGCCAGCCTCTCGGCATACGTGCTCTTGCCCGACCGTGCCCCGCCTGTAATCAGTATAATCTTCTTCATCTCTCACTTGTACACCGCAGTTGAACGGTGCAATTCCTCTCTCTCTTTCCGTCCTGCACCGCAATTGAACGGTGCGATTCCTCTCATCTTTCTCGTCCTGCACACCAATTGAACGGTGCGATTCCTCTCATCTATCTCGTCCTGCACCCCACAGTTGATGTGCGCGCAAAAGTAAGAAAAAGATGGTACATGAATTTGCGTGCTAAGATTTTATATTACCTTTGCCGAGCGTTGGCAGGGGCCGGCGCGCCTCACATGCGGTAGTAACTCAGTTGGTAGAGCGCAACCTTCCCAAGGTTGAAGTCGAGGGTTCGAGTCCCTTCTACCGCTCCATTTCTCAGAAGAAAGCTTCCAACACTTCAGCAAAAACATCGTCGGGCGACACACGGTTGAACAGGTTCATGCTCGTGTTCAGCTTCAGCACGTCGACCTCGCTCCCCATAATGTCTTCGATGTCCTTACCCTTGTGCAGCAACAGTGCGCGGCAACATTCCCTCAGGCGCTTGCCCAATTCGGGGTGCTCAAGATAGGCACGGGCTTCGTCTTCGCCGTCCAAACCGTAGAACTTTGCATTATAACTGTGGCCCAGACCCTTCTGCTGCGGGAAGATATACCATATCCAGTGGCTCTGCTTCTGACCCTCCTTCAGCTCCCTGAGGGCTTGCGGATAGGCGAAGTCTTGCGCATCCATGAAGCGTTCCAGATTGTATTTCTTCTGCTCCACCTCGGGCCACCCGATGACATCCCAGAAGGATGCCGGCAAGCAGACATTCTCCATCTGGGCACATTCCTTGAACATCGGAGCCACTTCCGACGGGTGCTTGCCGGCTATTCCGCAGCCGATGGGCGTGACGAAGAAAGTCTTGTCGGTATGCTCCTTTGCATAGTCTATGAAGGTTGTCACGTCTCTCTGCATTGCATCGTTGCCGCTCATGGAGTCGATGGCGTAGGTCTTGCCATGCATGCCGTGACCTTCTCCCCAGATGGCACCAAACTTCTCGCAGGCCACCTTTGCTGCACCGCCTGCATGATGGCCCAGCGAATTGCTGCCGAAGACGAATATCTCGTTAGGAGCCAACCGCGTGATGTTGCCTGGCGTTACGCGCGACGACGGATTGTTGATCGACTTATCCAGTTCTGCCAGCTGCTCAGCCTCCACCACAGGAATCATCTTCTTCCATTCTGCCAGAAACTCCTTCATGCCAGAGTACTTCAGTTCGCCGAGTTCCGAGCGCTTGTACACTCCACTGCGTGCCACGTACTCTTCAATCTTCTTGCGCACTGTGGCTTCCGTCTTGTGCTTCGCCATCTCTTTCGGATCCATCTCGAAAGTGAACGACTTGCCTGTCTTCTTGCCGCCCACCTCTTCAATCTTGATTGCCTGAATCTTCATCTTCTTGCTCATTGCTCTTGGGGTCTGTTATTGTTTCTTCTTCTGTAACTGCGATTCTTGTTGCCGCCATGTGCTTCAAGATAGCCGAAGTCTGTGAGCTGGCGCATGTAGCGCTTGGCAGTAGTGGCAGTGAAGCCAAAGCGGGTAATGATGTCGTCTGTAGTGACTTCATGCTTGTCGTCCATGAAGACAAGAATATCGACCATTTTCTCTGCCAACGATGGCTTTATCGACCATTTATCGACCATTTCCTTCACTAAGGTCGTTTTATCGACCATTTTCTCCGTTGTGGAGCTGACGTATTGGTCGATATCCGACTTCAGGTGGCGGCAATGCAACTCGGTCATGCAGTCGACAAAGATGCTGATGTCATCCTTCTCCCTTGCATCTATCAAAGCCTGGATATACTCCGCCTTGTCCTCTTTCAAAACCTTTGTAGGCAGCACTCCGAACTCCATTTGCAGCAGGTTCATCAGCAATCGGCTGGTCCTGCCGTTGCCGTCTGCCCATGGATGGATGGTCACCAACTCATAGTGTGCCCAGAAACTCAATTCATAGACAGCAGCTATGTCAGTGGCATCTATGACTTGTCGTCGCCTGTTCAGCTCATCGCAGAATGTAGCCAACCTGACTGGCACCTTTTGGTAAGACATGTACGAGCGGCCGCCAAAACCTGCCGTGACATTGAGCTTGCGCAGTTCGCCCTTCGATGCATCGAAGTGTCCGCCCATAGAATTGTATTCGCTCCCTGTGCGTGCCATCACCTTTGAGGCAAGCGTTATGAGCCATTCTGTCGTTATTGGTTCATGCTGCTTTATCCACTTCATGCCATACTCGTATGCCACCTTAAGGTCCAGATTCATCATCTGCTCCATCATGCTGCGCTTCGGTGAAGTGATACCTTCATCGAACAGCAACTGGGCCTCCACCTCAGT
>CAYXLA010000053.1:0-13910 GCA_964465765.1 uncultured Bacteroidaceae bacterium
ACAACGTAATGTGTCGTTCGCAGCAGTCTGTTGCTTTGGCGCATGCAGCGCATTGTGCAGACACCTTATTATATATAGGATTGTTGCCAGAAGTCCGTTGGATTGTCGCCCGATGTCAATAGGATTGTATTATGAAGTCCGTTGGATCGTCGCCAGAAGTCTATTGGATCGTCGCCAGAAGTCTATTGGATTGACACCAGAAGTCTATTGGATTGACACCAGAAGTCTATTGGATTGACACCAGAAGTCTATTGAACTTGCTCATGCCAAGCCTTGGTATGAATATTGCAAGCCTTGGTACGAATATTGCAAGGCTTGGTATGATAATTGCAAGGCTTGGTATGAGGATATCAGATGTCTTCTCGAGGGAAGTTAAGCGATTGCTAACGCGTTGAAGAATATGCAAAGATAGCATTGCAAAGGATATATTGCAAGTGCTACTCATATATAAATATAGCTCCGCAAAGAGCTTATTGCAGGCGTCCCTCCGTAGATACATGTCAACGAAAAAGGCTCGCCGGCTTTGGTTGTGCCGACAAGCCTTGTACTTGTCAAGATGGGATGTCGTCCTCGTGGGTAAGTGCCTCAGGCGAACCTTCGGATAAGCCTCTGCACTTTGCGCATTATCTTGATGCCCATGAGCAGTCCGTCGAATACGGCGAAGCTGGTATTGAACAGGCGCATCACACCTTCTGCCTTTGTGGCTGCCGGCTTAATAGGCGCGAACAATTCACTTGCCAGTTTGCCGACAACCGCCTTCTGGCTAGCTATCTGTTGCCTGACAGCGGCTTTGCGCTGTGCAATCTCCTCAAGATTTATGCCTGCTTGTCTCATGCTACGGTTGCTGTGTGTTCTCGGTGTTGCCCGTCTCATTGCTGTTGTTCTGGTCTGTCGACAGGAACAAAGATGCAAGGAACTTCACCATAGGTTCGAATATCAACTTCCGACGCAGTGCAAACACGCCGGCAATCAAGATAACAATAAGTAAGGTGACGATGCCGAAGCTTGCCACGAGTCCACCGACATGTGGTGCCAAGATATAGACCAAAGTGAACGACAGGTAGAACAGTGCCACCATACTAAGTATGATGACGACAAGCACCAGCACCAACGTAGAGAGCAAGACGGTCAGTTTTTCCGTCAGCTCAAGCTTGGCGTAGCTGACCTGCAGCTTTACGAGCTTCCTTATCTCTTGTGCCAGCTGCTGGATGTTCTCAATGCTGTTGTCGCTTCCGAATATCATCTTGTGAGGTTATCCCTTTTGCTTACTCGGCAGTAACGGTCTCGTCCTTTGCGCCAATGATTTCGTCGACCAGACTCTGCATCTCTTCTTTGTTGAGCTTGATGCCCTTCTTGCGAAGTATCTCAGCTATCTTGCTACGTGTGTCTGCGCCCTTCTCTGGAGCAAACATTATACCGATTGCTGCACCGACGGCAGCGCCGCCCAAGAATGCGGCTAACAGATTAAAGCCTTTCATGGAGATTTCCCTTTCTTTAATTTTATTTGTCATTGCCCACTTGTACTCGTAGGCTTCTTCCGAACAAAGTTAGAGACATTTTCGATGTATAAGTCTTTTTAATGAACTTTTTTTGATTGCTGTGAAATATTTCCACTACTTTTGTCAAGCAAAAGAGAGTAAGAACAATTAAATAACAAATAGCGATGAGAAAATCTTTTTTAGTATTGGCTTTGGGCGCATGTGTCGCTTTAGGATTTACATCATGCAAGTCGAGTGAGAGCGCATACAAGAAAGCCTACGAGAAGGCAAAGCAGCAAGAACTGGCAGAAACCAAGGAAGCTACTCCTACTCAGACTGAATCGGTCGCAAGAGTTGAGAGCGCACCTGTGACAAGTTCTGCACCTGTAGCAAACGATGCTCGTCAAGAGAGAGTCTCTGTAGTATCAGGCAGTGGCCTGCAAGACTACAGTGTTGTATGCGGCAGCTTTGGTGTCAAGACAAATGCAGATAATCTGAAGTCATATTTGGATGGCGAAGGCTATAGCTCACTGGTCGTCTACAATGCCGACAAGAATATGTATCGTGTCATTGTAGGCACATATTCCGACTACAATGCTGCAGCTCAGGCACGCGATGCGTTCAAGGCTAAGTATCCGAGCCGTCAGGACTTCCAGGGCTCTTGGTTGCTGTATCGCATCAACTGATACTGTATCCTATTACCTGTTGCCATGTTGCGATGGTTGTCAAAGCGATGCACCGTCTCAATTATAAGTGGTATTGCGAGGCGACTCTTCACAGAGCTGCCTCACTTGTGTTTGAGGCTATCGAGCGATGCCCAAGTGCTTGCATATCCGAACCGTAATCCAAGAGGAACTTTTTTTTAGTTTTTTTTGCTGGTTTGGAAATAGTGTCTACTTTTGCACTGACTATGCTACGAAGTGGAGTGAAACATAGAAATGAGGAATACGACTATTGATATGGTTTCAAGGTGTCGTCTCGGATCGTGTGTAGGCTTTGTACTGCTGATTGTCATGGCTTTGTGTCCACAAGTGTTACGGGCACAGGCGGGAAGTTTGGCTGTACAAGAGCTCTTGAAACAAGGCTTTGAGAATGTCAGTTGCACGGAAGACAGTACAGAACGAGTGTACGTAATTCAGAATTCCGCGTACCGACTCACAAGCATAGCATCGGCAAAGGCTGTTGACATAGTGCAGCAGTTGGGAATGCCGGAGGATAAGGATTGCAGAATCGTGGTACTCGATAACAATGTGCCGCAGTTCTCGATTGTATATAAGCGCTCTGAAGCTGAATCTGCTGAGGATTTGGCTTCGTTGGGTAGCAGGGCAGGCTGGGAAGCCACCTACGAGTTGGGTGACTCTTGGAAGCAGGCTCGCAAAACCAAGAAGAGCAATAGTTCTTTGTACAAAGTTGATATAGTGGTTTATCCTCAACTGATGTTCAGAAACTACGTACTCAATAGAGTATATGATTATGTGGTCAATCTGAACCCTACAATTGAGGTGTCTCTGTGGAAAGGCTCGAAGCTGTCCCTGCAGGTAGTGGTACCCATACATAATGACTATGGGGACATATACGGCAAGGTTCGCCCGGGCTATATGACGTTGTCGCAGCAGTTCCGTATCGAGAACTTGTTCTTGACTGCAACTGTCGGCAACTTCAATAAGTTCCATTGGGGACTAAACCTAAGAGGTAAGTATGTATTCAAGGACACACACTTCGTGATTGATGGTGAGATGGGTTATTATGGCGTTGCCCATTTTGACGGATTCAAGCTTATGAAGAACGATGTGGACAGGTCACTTGATAAGTTTACATATAGTATTGGTGCCTCGTATTTCTGGAGACCGTTCAACACACAGTTTAAGCTGAACTTTGAGCGGTACTTGTATGGCGAGAGAGGATTTAAGGCAAAGATGGTGCGACATTTCCGCTATGCTTCGATAGGTCTCTATGCTTCGAAGATATTGGGACGTGACGATGCAGCACACAGCGGCTTCAATGCAGGCTTCATGTTTGCCATAGCTCTTCCTCCATATAAGAACAAGCGCCACGGTTACATACCGAGGGTGACAACTTCAGACTATTGGGGCATAACCTACAATGCCGGGAACGAAAAGTTCTATGGACAGTATGTCGTCCCCGAGGTTGGAGGCAGCAGTGGAACAGGAACAATAGATTCATATGAAAACAGTTTCAACCCAATACTCGTTGAATCAGAATTATTCAATTACTAATTAAAATTAAATTAAAAAATGAGAAGTAATTTTTTTGGTCGATTCGCCAAGTTGGCGGTAGCCTTCTTAGCTGTAGGTGCGATGCTTACAAGCTGCTATGATGAGGCGACAGAGAAGACGTACACTCCCTCTCCTGAGGATGTAAAGTATGTTCTAACCGGCACTGTTACTGACAGCCAGTCATTCGCTCCTATTGCAGGTGCAACAGTAACTTGCGGTAGCCTTAGCTCAACAACAAGCTCTGACGGTGTCTACACTCTGTCAAGCACAAACACAGCTATCTCTGGTACAGTTACTTATGCAGCTGAAGGTTACAACTCGGTAACAAAGACTGTAAACCTGACAGAGGCTAGCCCAGTTCAGACTCTGAACGTAGCATTGAACGTTTACACAAACCACGATGGTTCTGATCACGATCACAGTGGCGATGCTGATCACAGTGGTGACGCTGATCATGATCACAACAACGGTACAAGCAGCAACGGTCAAGGCGTCGGTGGTGGCAGTGGTGAATAATCCACGTTGAACGTTAACCATTGACAAAGTTGAGTCGGATGCAGTGGCAGAATATCACAAGACGAACCCTTATAGCGTTGGCTCTTGTATGTAGTCCGCTGTTGTTATCGGCTCAGTTGACATACGGCACCACAGGATTGCTGCACATGCCATCGGCAGAGATGCAACGAGACAAGACCGTAATGATTGGTGCTAATTACTTGAACGAAGCAATAACACCGTCATTCTGGACTTACGGTACATACAACTACTACCTGAATGCGACTATATTCCCGTGGATGGAAGTGGCTTACACCATGACACTCACAAAGGGAAAGACGCTGGGACTTCATACGAACCATTTCACGAACCAAGACAGATATTTCTCTCTTAGGATTCGGGCTCTGGAAGAAGGACAGTTTTGGAAGTATATGCCGGCAGTGGTCTTTGGAACTTCAGATCCGTACGTGTTCTCGAGTGAGAATATAGGCTCGAAGGGAAGCGTAAACGGATATTTCTGTAGGTTCTATGTGGCAGCAACAAAACACATCCCGTTGGGGAGCGAAGAGATAGGAGTTCATCTGGCATACCTATATAATATGCGTGATGATTATCCACTGAATGGTCCGGCAATCGGACTCTCATATAGTCCTTCGTTTCTGCCACAGGTGAACGTCATCGCAGAATACGATTCTAAAGATTTTGCAATGGGTGCTACTGTGCTGTTGTTCAATCATCTGCATATGCAGTTTGAGATGCAACGAATGGAAAAGTTTACTGGTGGACTTGCTTATAAGATTTATCTCAAATGATCAGTCTTGAATTGAGTGCCGGTAGCGATTAACAAAGAACAAAACAATAAAAAATAAAAACGATGAAAAGTAAATTAATGCTTTTGACATTGGCGTTGGCAGCAACCACATCTGCTTTTGCACAGTCAACGAGAGAGAAGTACTCTAGCAATGGCGGGGACAATATCTTCGTCAGTGTTACTGGTGGTATATCTACCATAAATTCGGGCTCTAAGGAAGGTGGCTTTGGTAACATTGCTCCTCATGTGACCGTATCTGTTGGTAAGTGGTTCAACCCTGTATTGGGACTCCGTCTGCAGGGTGGTGCTTGGAGAGGTAACTTCGACACAAAGCACTCTTATGGAACTCTGACAGCTACTGGCGTACAGCAGCCTAACTTGGTTAAGTACCACAAGAACGTAATCATTGGTCGCCTCGATGTTATGTACAACCTGTCGAACGCAATCTTTGGTTACAATCCTGACCGCGTCTTCACATTGAGCGCATTCGCTGGTCCTGGTCTGACATTCTCTAGAAACTCTAGCGGTATTGTTGACGAGAACTATGCAACTGGTACTTACAAGCGCACTCTTCCTGGAAGCAACAAGGTTAGAGCTATGGTTAATGGTTCTGTAGGTTTGCAGGGTAAGTTTGCTGTTAACGAGTATTTTGATATCGACCTCGAGGCTCGTGGCGAACTGGCTTCTTCTTATCTGGGCTTCACATCCGCAGCTAAGCAGGTTGGTGGTCTGTACTTCGGCGCTGGTGTAACTTATACATTCGGTGGCAAGAAGTTCGTTCCGGTTAACCAGAAGGTTGACAACAGCGCTCTTAACGACGAGATCAATCGTCTGCGCAGCGAGCTTGCAAAGGCTCAGTCTGATCTGAACGATGCACGCAACGCTTTGGCTAACGTTAAGCCTGAGGTTCGTGAGGTTGAGAAGGTTGTTGAAGTTGCTGCTCCGCAGGCTATCTTCTTCACACTGGGTAGCTCACGCATCGACGACTACAACAATGTTCACGTAAAGAACGCAGCTTCTGCAATGAAGAAGAACAGCGACATCAAGTATGTCATCAACGGTTATGCTGACAAGGCTACTGGTTCTTCTAACTACAATGAGACACTGTCTCAGAAGCGTGCTCAGGCTGTTTACGATGCTCTTATCGCAGAGGGCGTATCTTCAAGCCAGATCGAGATCTCTGCTAAGGGTGGCGTTGACAACATGTTCGGTAAGGACAAGCTGCAGCGTGTAGTTATCATCGAGAAGAGATAACACATCTGATTCTGCATAAAGAAAAAAGAGGGCATCTGACTAGTTCAGATGCCCCTTTTTCGTTTTTAAACATTTGCTGACTTTTCATATCAGAGATTAGTCGTAATTTTGTGACTCAATCAATATATGGGACGGATTTTAGCTATAGACTACGGACGTAAGCGCACTGGGATAGCTGTCAGTGATACACTGCAGATTATTGCCAACGGACTGACCACTGTACCTACAGCGCAGCTAATGACCTTTCTGAAGGACTATATGCAGCGCGAGGCTGTGGAGCGTATCGTCATAGGCTTGCCCAAGCAGATGAACAACGAGCAATCGGAGAGCATGAAGTACATAGAACCGTTTGTACGCTTGTTCCGCAAGACCTATCCTGACGTGCCGATGGAGTATTTCGATGAACGCTTCACGTCAGTTCTGGCACATAAGGCAATACTTAGTTCTGGCCTGAAGAAGAAGGCTCGTCAGGACAAGGCATTGGTCGACGAAGTCAGTGCCACGATAATCCTTCAGTCATATATGGAGAGCAAACGAATAGACAAAAACTAACATACACCTATGATATTACCTATTTATACTTACGGACAGCCTGTATTGAGAAAAGTCGCAGAAGACATTCCTACCGATTATCCTGACTTGAAACAGCTCATTAAGAATATGTTTGAGACAATGGACAATGCCGATGGCGTGGGACTTGCAGCTCCACAGATTGGTCTGCCAATCAGAGTTGTTGTCATCAATCTCGATGTCTTGTCCGATGATCTTCCCGAATATAAAGGCTTTCGCAAGGCATATATCAATGCACATATCCTCTCGGCAGAAGGCGAGGAAGAAGGAATGGACGAAGGATGCCTCAGTCTGCCTGGCATACATGAGACGGTGAAACGTCCCGGTAAAGTCCATGTGCAGTATCTTGATGAGAACTTCGAACCGCACGATGAGATAGTCGAAGGGTATCTTGCACGTGTCATGCAGCACGAGTTCGACCATCTTGAAGGCACAATGTTCATCGACCACTTGCCGGCACTGCGCAAGCAGCTCATCCGTGGCAAGCTGAATGCCATGCTCAGAGGCAAGATCAATTGCTCGTACAGAGTGAAGATGGTAAGGAAATGATTTATAATGATTAGTTGAGTAAGATAAGGACACTGATATTATCCCTTTGTTTGCTGCCGTTGACGCTTACGGCACAAATAAATACAGACAGGGTGATGGCGATAGCGCGCAATGCCTTGTACTTCGAGGATTATGTCTTGTCCATACAGTACTTCAACCAAGTCATCTCCGCCAAGCCATATCTCTATGAACCCTATTTCTACCGAGGCTTGGCAAAGTTCAACTTGGACGACTACAGCGGTGCTGAGATGGACTGCACTCGTGCCATAGACCGCAATCCGTTTGTCGTCAATGCTTATCAGGTTCGTGGATTGTCGCGTATACGTCAGCAGAAGTACGACGACGCCATCAGCGACTATCGTACAGCTCTCCGGTATGATCCGGAGAACACTGTCTTGTGGCATAACCTGTCGCTCTGCCACCTCTCGAAGAAAGACTATGACGAAGCAGAGTCAGACCTCAACAGTCTGCTGCGCATTGCCCCACGTTATGCCACGGCATACCTCATGCGTGGTGAAGTCATGCTCAACAAGAAAGACACGGTACAGGCATTGGCGGATTTCGATAAAGCGATAGAGATAGAACGCTTCGAACCGAGTGGATGGAGTGCCAAGGGAATCGTGCTGCTCCAGCAGGGCAAGTATAAGGAAGCCGAAGACAACCTCGACCAAGCCATACAGCTTAGCGTCCGCAATGCAGGCAACTACATCAACCGTGCCCTTGCCCGATTCTATCAGAACAATCTGCGTGGCGCCATGAGCGACTACGACATGGCTCTTGATGTAGAGCCAGGAAACTTCCTCGGGCACTATAACCGTGGATTGTTGCGTGCTCGTGTCGGTGATGACAACCGTGCTATCGAGGACTTCGACTTCGTCTTGAATATTGACCCAGACGACATGATGGCAACATTCAATAGAGGTGTGTTGCGCTCCCAGACAGGTGACTATCGTGGTGCTATTGACGACTTTACCCGTGTACTTCAGGTCTATCCTAACTTCATGACCGGTTACTACCAACGAGCAGAAGCCCGTCGTAAGATTGGCGACCGCCGAGGAGCCGAGGAAGATGAGTTTGTCATAATGAAAGACCAGCTCGATCGTGCCAATGCCAATGCTACGCGCAACAGTGGCAATACGGCTTCCACCGACACCGGAAGGGGCGATGAGACCGAAGACGACGAAGGAAGCAAGACCCGCAAGCGCAGTGACAAGAATGTGGAGAACTACAACAAACTGGTCATTGCCGACGACTCTGGCAACACACGTGCATACTCCAATGACATGCGTGGACGTGTGCAAGACCGCAATGTGCAGATTAAACTTGAAGGGATGTTCGTCCTCACATATTATGAACGTGCGAATGATACTCGTCGCAATGCCAACTCCAGCCGATACATCGATGAGTTGAACCATAGCAAGCAACTCTATCGTGATTTGTTGACGACAAATGCAGAAGCTGCACTCACAGAGCGACAAATCAGCGTACACTTCGCACTTATCGACCAGCATACAGCCGATATCGTTGCCGACGACCACAGCGCAGTGAAGCGTTTTGCACGTGCTCTTGACTTCTATCTGGTGCAAGACTTCTCCAGCGCAGTCGATGACCTTACGCAAAGCATCGTTCTCGACGACACGTTCATGCCGGCATACTTCATGCGGGCAGTCATACGAAACAAGCAGATGGAACGACTGAAGTCTGAAGGTACCGACGGCACATATCCCACTTCGGCAGATGGAACGGGGCAGGAGACAGGACCAGACTATAACAGCATACGCCGTGACCTCGACAAGGTTGTGGAGCTAGCTCCTGGCTTTGCCTACGGATACTTCAACCGTGGATGCCTGTTGGCATCGCTCAACGACTATCGTTCCGCCTTGCACGACTTCGACAAAGCTATCGAGCTAAATCCTGATTTTGCTGAAGCCTACTACAACCGTGGACTGACCAACATCTACTTGGGCAATAACCGTCAGGGCATTGCTGACCTCAGCAAAGCCGGTGAACTTGGCATGGCTTCGGCATACAATGTCATCAAGAGATTCGCCGACCGCGAATAATACTGCACCAGTCTCTGCAAGTGCAAATATAAATTCCTGCAAAAACAGCACTAAACGAAAGAATTGTCTACTTTTGTATTTCAATTTGGAAGTTGAGAGTTAACAGACAAAAACAAAAACATATATACATAGATATGGTAAAGATTACTTTTCCCGACGGTTCAACCCGCGAATACAACGACGGCGTTACCGGTTTGCAAATAGCAGAGAGCATCAGTCCGCGTCTGGCACAGGATGTCCTGTCATGTGGCATTGACGGCGAAACCTGCGACTTGAATCTCCCCATCACAAAAGACTCCAAGGTCGTCCTTTACAAGTGGGACGACGAGGAAGGCAAGCACACATTCTGGCACACCAGTGCACACTTGCTGGCAGAAGCACTGCAGGAGCTCTATCCTGGCATACAGTTCGGCTTCGGCCCTGCCATAGAGAACGGCTTCTTCTATGATGTCATGCCTGCCAATGGCGAAGTCATAAAGGAAGGCGACCTTCCTGCCATCGAGAAGAAGATGCACGAACTTGCTGCCAAGAAGGAATCTCTCCAGCGCCGTGAGGTGTCGAAGGCCGATGCCCTCAAGGAGTTCGCTGCTGCCGGACAGCAGTATAAGTGCGAGCACATCGAGCAGGACTTGGAAGACGGAACCATTACAACATACACGCAAGGCGACTTCACTGACCTCTGCCGTGGTCCGCACCTCCTGAACACAGGTGCCATCAAGGCCATCAAGTTGACCAGTGTGTCGGCTGCATTCTGGCGTGGTGATGCCAACCGTGAGCAGATGACTCGTATCTATGGTATCTCATTCCCCAAGAAGAAGATGCTCGACGAGTATCTTGTAATACTTGAAGAGGCAAAGAAACGCGACCATCGCAAGATTGGTAAGGAAATGGAACTGTTCATGTTCTCCGATACCGTCGGCAAGGGTCTGCCTATGTGGCTGCCGAAGGGTGCAGGTCTGCGCCTGCGTCTGCAGGAATTCTTGCGTCGCATACAGTCTCGCTACGACTATCAGGAGGTGATTACTCCGCCTATAGGCAATAAGCTCCTTTACATCACTTCCGGTCACTATGCCCACTATGGCAAGGATTCGTTCCAGCCTATACATACTCCGGAGGAGGGCGAAGAGTACTTCCTGAAGCCTATGAACTGTCCTCACCACTGCATGATATATAAGAATGCACCGCGTTCATACCGCGACCTGCCTCTGCGCATTGCAGAGTTCGGCACGGTTTGCCGCTACGAACAGAGTGGTGAACTTCATGGACTGACACGTGTCCGCAGCTTCACGCAGGACGATGCGCACATCTTCTGCCGTCCCGACCAGGTTAAGGACGAGTTCCTGCGCGTCATGGACATCATCGCCATTGTATTCAAGTCGATGAACTTCCAGAACTTCGAGGCTCAAATCTCCCTTCGTGATCCTAACGACCACGATAAGTATATCGGCTCTGACGAGAACTGGGAGCGTGCCGAACGTGCCATTGTCGAGGCTTGTCAGGAGAAAGGCCTCAAGGCAAAGGTCGAATATGGTGAGGCAGCTTTCTATGGTCCTAAGCTCGACTTCATGGTAAAGGATGCCATTGGTCGTCGCTGGCAGCTCGGAACCATACAGGTTGACTACAATCTTCCTGAGCGTTTCGAGTTGGAATACACAGGAACAGACAACCAAAAGCACCGTCCTGTCATGATTCACCGTGCGCCTTTCGGCTCAATGGAACGTTTCGTGGCTGTGCTCATCGAACACACTGCAGGCAAGTTCCCATTGTGGCTTACTCCCGATCAGGTTGCCATACTGCCCATTAGCGAGAAGTTCAACGACTATGCCTTCCAGGTACAGAAATACTTCAAGGAGCATGAGGTTCGCGCCATTGTTGACGACCGCAACGAGAAGATTGGCCGCAAGATACGCGACAATGAGATGAAGCGCATCCCCTATATGCTTGTCGTAGGCGAGAAGGAAGCCGCAAATGGTGAGGTCTCAGTGCGTAAGCAGGGCGAAGGCGACCAGGGCTCAATGAAGTACGAAGACTTCGCTAAAAAAATAGAAGAGGCCGTTCACGATATGATAAATAAATGGTAACTTTGCCGCGCTTTCTGCGGCAGGTTGTCGGCAGAGGCCTTTTTGGAAGACAAGAAACTGAATAACTGATATAGGACAGACAACGTTTTAAAGATCACTAAGTACAATTTTGAAATTTAATGAAAGCAGACGATAGTAAGCTTCAATACAGGGTCAACAGACAAATCAGGGCCAGAGAAGTCCGCATTGTCGGTGAAGGCATTGAATCTGATGTTTATCCGTTGGCGCAAGCCTTGAAGATTGCGGAAGACCGTGGTGAGGATTTGGTGGAGATATCACCCAACGCCCAGCCTCCAGTGTGCCGTGTGATTGACTACTCCAAGTTCCTTTATCAGCAGAAGAAGCGTCAGAAGGAAATCAAGGCCAAGCAGATAAAGACCGAAGTCAAGGAAATACGTTTCGGACCTCAGACCGATGACCACGATTTCAACTTCAAGAAGAATCACGCCATCGGCTTCCTCAAAGAGGGAAACAAGGTACGTGCGTATGTGTTCTTCAAAGGTCGCTCCATCCTGTTCAAGGAGCAGGGTGAGGTGTTGCTCCTGCGTTTCGCAAACGACCTGGAGGAATATGCCAAGGTAGAGCAGATGCCTATACTCGAGCGCAAGAAGATGACAATCGTCTTGGCTCCCAAGAAGGAAATCATAAAGCGTCCGTCGGCAAAGCCGGCAGAGCCTAAGGTTGCACCGAAGGCAGTGAAGCCTGACCAGCAACCTGAGGACAATGAAAAGGAAAGTGAGTAACGCCTGGTATGGTGCGTTGCCATATATAGTAATTTTTTAAAAGTAACAAGATGCCAAAAATCAAGACTAACTCCGGTTCTAAAAAGAGATTCGCTCTTACCGGAACGGGTAAAATCAAAAGACAGCACGCTTATCACAGTCACATCTTGACCAAGAAGACCAAGAAGCAGAAGAGAAACCTGTGCTACTCGACAATCGTTGACACTACGAACGTCAAGCAGGTAAAGGAACTTCTGGCTCTGAAGTAAAAACAAGGGTGACGCACGTAGACGTGCACAAAGAAAACAACAAACATTAAAACCGAATGTATTAGCCGTTGCAAGATCAGGCATGCCGTGAGGCTCTCGTCTGGCGCTAACATTCAAAAACAAGAAAACTATGCCAAGATCAGTAAATCATGTTGCTTCTAAAGCAAGAAGAAAGAAAATTCTGAAGTTAACAAGAGGCTACTTTGGAGCCAGGAAGAACGTCTGGACCGTTGCCAAGAACACTTGGGAGAAGGGTCTTCTGTACGCTTTCCGCGATCGCAAAGCCAAGAAGCGCAACTTCCGTGCACTGTGGATTCAGCGTATCAACGCTGCTGCACGCCTGGAGGGTATGTCTTATTCTACACTTATGGGTGCTCTGCACAAGGCAGGCATCGAGATGAACCGCAAGGTGTTGGCCGATTTGGCTGTCAACCATCCCGAGGCATTCAAGGCCATCGTAAGCAAGGTGAAGGCTTGACACTACGCTGTCGCGCCTGACAAGGACAATAGAGACAATAAGAGAAGAGTGGTAGCTCCGCTGGGGTTGCCACTCTTTCTTTGTTTTGTCTGCACCTGCCGATAGGCCGTGATAATGAATCAGCAGAAAATAGGTGTGGATAAACGGCTATGGTATATATGTATCAGCACCCACAAGACTATGTGGTCATGGATTTTCATGTCCTTCATGTATGCACCTCTCCGAGGCACTGTAAGGGGATGGGTTTTACCCCAGACTGCGGTCGCTACTCTCCCTTAGTCTGGGGTTACGCATAATTGTGTCTCTCCGAGACACCACAGCAGGACATGAACGTGAAGCGTTAAGCGTGAAGCGTGCTGCGTGACATAGATATTAAGAGGACATGTAATCTCGGAGTGCGCGGCGCACCAGCCTCGGAGAGGCTGAATTATGCATAATCTCAGTCTAAGCGCAGCGCAGGCTGGGGTAGTGTGGCCGCCATCTGTCAGTGCCTCGGAGAGGTACATACATATAGGATATGGAAATATCCCCACGTGTTTTCGACTGCCCCTTGATATTACCTCTAATGCTCTAAGAATCTGCTATATATCGTTCGAGAAGTCAACTAAAGTTGTCTCACATCGTTCGATATGAGCATTCACATCGTTCGATGTGAGCACTCACAACGTTCGATGTGAGCGTTCACAACGTTCGATGTGAACCGACTTAATACAACTTCTAAGACGACTTCACCCATCTGCTTAGATGAACTCATATTATTGCTGTCCGCTAAAACTTTTTTGAGTCGTGAAAATTAGGGTTGGGTTCCTCGCTTGGAATCCAACCCTATTGGCTACCTTTATTCCTGCAAAAAAACACAATAGCCATGAACAAAGGTACACACTTTAACGGACAGCCGATTTA
>CAYXLA010000054.1:0-13527 GCA_964465765.1 uncultured Bacteroidaceae bacterium
CTTATATAAGAAAGTGCCAACGCAAACGTTTGAAAGTGCCATCGAGAATATAAGACTTGGGCATTTCAAATATAAGCCTTTAATGTGTTGCGTGTTGGCCAAGACGTATAAACCTTTTGGCCAAGACGTATAAACCTTTTGGCCAAGACGTATAAACCTTTTGGTCAAGACGTATAAACCTTTTGGCCAAGACGTACGAACCTTTTGGCCAAAAGGTATATACCTTTGGGTCGATACGTATATACCTTTGGGTTGAGACCTATATACGTCTCGTCCGATGCCTATATAGGCTTGCGCCAAGACCATTAATGTCTCGAGCCATCACGATTAATGTCTAGGCCCCTAGACATTAATGTCCTTTTTATGGGCATGGCGCACAAAATGAGAGCAGGAGGCAGATGCCGCCGATTGTTGACCGACATCTGTCTCCTGCCCATAGTATTGTCCCGCAGGACCGGTGTGTCTCTATTTACTTAGCCACCTTGTTAAGTCGCTTGAGGATGGAGAATATGAAGGCTGCTGCCAAGAGGCAGATCACCATCAGTACGCCCCATACGATGATGAGGTCCATGCCCCAGAGCCAGCCCGGGATAGCAACGAGGAAGTTGCCGAAGGCTGTTGCCACGAACCAGCCACCCACCATCATTCCCTTGTACTTGGGAGGAGCCACCTTGGTGACAAAGCTGATGCCGATGGGGCTGAGCAGAAGCTCGGCGAAGGTCAGCACGAGATAGGTTGTTACAAGCAGGTTGGGAGAGGCGTCAGCCATGTGCAAAGGCTGTCCGGTAGCATCGAACTGCGGTGCCGGAAGTCCCATGGAGCCAACGGTCATGAGCAGATAGGCTGCTGCAGCAACAAGCATACCGATGCCAATCTTGGTAGGTGCTGTAGGTTCCTTGCCACGTTTGTTGAGTGCAGAGAACAGAGCTATCGACACCGGAGTCAGCATGACTACGAAGCATGCGTTGAACTGCTGGAAGATGGGAGCCGATACGGCTGTCACCTCACCATCCGACGGATACATGCCGCACAGGTAGCCTGCACCACCGACAATCATGATGATGGCAACGATGCGTGCAATGCCCTTGTTCTGTGAGATGCCCAGTGCACCATAGACGATGAAGATGCATGCCAACAGGTTGCGAACGTCGAACATCATGCTCTCAAGTCCGGTAGAGGTTGTTGCCGTATAGTCGCGTGCGAAGTATGTCAGTGTGAGTCCGTTCTGATGGAAAGCCATCCAGAAGAAGATGACCACAGCGAAGACCAGACACAGGCAGATGATGCGCTCCTTGGTCTGAGCCGGAGTGAGGTCGTCGACCACAGCATCGGCTGCGCCCTTCTTGTTGCCGCCCTTGGTGCTGATGACCTGCTTGAATGTAGGACGGAAGATGTAGAACACAAGGATGCTGAATATGAGTGATGCGCATGCCACGGCGAAGGCATAGTGATAGGAGTCTGCCTCGCTGACACCAAGTGATGCCTGTGCCCATTCCATGGTCTTGATGGCTGCGGTAGGAGCAAACAATGCACCTACATTGATGGCCATATAGAACAGTGAGAAGCCCGAGTCACGCTTGTCCGAATACTCCTTGGCATTGTAGAGGTCGCCGACCATGACTTGCAGGTTGCCCTTGAAGAAACCTGTTCCGAGGCTGACGAGAAGCAGTGCCAGGCCCATGGCGCCTACAGCTATAGTGCCACTGCCCATAGGTACCGACAGCAACAGATAGCCGAAGAACATGATGAAGATGCCGATGGTAACCATGCGGCTGTAGCCCAGCTTATCGGCAAGGGCTCCTCCGAACAGCGGCAGGAAGTAGACCAGCATGAGGAATGTTGAATAGATTGTTCCGGCGGTGGCTGCGGAATAGCCGAAGTTGGCTTGCAGGAACATTACGAATACAGCCAGCATGGTGTAGTAGCCGAAACGCTCGCCAGTGTTGGCTATAGCCAGTGCCCACAGGCCTTTGGGCTGACCTTTGTTGCTCGACAGCAACAGGAAGAACCATAGTATCGCCAATACTACGATCATTGGGGTTGAGAGTGCTTGAAACATGTCGTTCAATCAGGTATTAAATTGTTAGTTTACTATATAGGTGCAACGGCCCGTGTGGGCATACGCACAAGCACAAATGTAAGTAGAATAATCGGAACGACAATGCACCTACGGCTACAAATCTTCAAGCCTTGACGTCAATGCGCTGTGCTGCAGACTGTTCCAATTCCTTCTTTAGATACTTGGATGTGAAGCCCAGACCGGTGGCAGCCACTTCCTCTGGTGTGCCTGTGGCTACGACCATACCTCCGCCACGTCCTCCGTCGGGACCCATGTCGATGATGTAGTCGGCGAGCTTTATGACATCGAGGTTGTGCTCTATTATAATAACTGTGTTGCCACGGTCGACAAGTCGGTTCACCACATCCATCAGCACACGTATGTCCTCGAAGTGCAGTCCTGTGGTGGGTTCATCGAGGATGTAGAGCGTCTTGCCTGTGTCGCGTTTCGACAGTTCGGCAGCCAGCTTGACACGCTGACTTTCGCCTCCCGACAGTGTTGTTGACGACTGTCCGAGCTTGATGTATCCCAGTCCGACCTGTTGTATAGCCTTGATCTTGCCGAGTATGGCAGGTACGTTGGCAAAGAATTCTACTGCCTGATTGATGGTCATGTCGAGTACATCGGCAATGGACTTGCCCTTGTAGCGCACCTCCAGCGTCTCGCGATTGTAGCGTTTGCCGTGACAAACGCTACAAGGAACCAGCACGTCGGGCATGAAGTTCATCTCTATGGCCTTATAGCCATTGCCCTGACACTCTTCGCACCGTCCGCCTTTGACGTTGAAGGAGAAGCGTCCTGCCTTATAGCCACGTATCTTGGCTTCGGGCAGTCCGACGAACAAGTTGCGTATGTCGGAGAACACACCGGTGTAGGTAGCAGGATTGCTGCGCGGCGTCCTGCCGAGTGGCGACTGGTCGACATTGACCACCTTATCTATATACTCCAGCCCATCGATGCTGTCGTAGGGCAGGGGGTCTTGCAGAGAACGGTACAGCTTCTGCGACAGTATGGGCTGAAGGGTCTCGTTGACGAGTGTTGACTTGCCACTGCCACTGACGCCCGTGACCACTGTCAGCGTGCCCAGAGGGAAGGAGACGTCGACATTGCGCAGGTTGTTGCCGCGTGCACCATGTATGGTAAGCATGGTGCCGTTGCCCTTGCGGCGCTCTGCGGGAATCTCGATGGCGCATGCGCCATTGAGGTATTTCGATGTCAGAGTGTCCTGTCGAAGCATCTGCTGTGGCGTGCCTTGAAACACCACATCACCACCGAAGCGTCCTGCACGCGGTCCCATGTCGACCACATAGTCTGCATTGAGCATCATGTCCTTGTCGTGCTCAACGACGATGACCGTGTTGCCAATGTCGCGCAGCTCCTTGAGAGACTTTATCAGTCGGTCGTTGTCGCGCTGGTGCAGTCCGATGCTTGGCTCGTCGAGGATGTAGAGCACATTGACCAGTTGCGAACCAATCTGTGTGGCAAGTCGTATGCGTTGGCTCTCTCCACCCGACAGACTTGAGGATGCACGGTTAAGCTGCAGGTAGTCCAGACCGACGTCGGTGAGGAACTTCAAGCGGTTGCGTATCTCCTTGAGTATCTCGGCTGAGATGATGCGCTGACGTTCGCTGAGGTGTGGCTCGACATCGCCAATCCACCGGTACAGTTCGCCGATGTCCATTGTCGATAGCTGGTAGATGTTCTTGTCGTGTATGCGATACGACAGAGCTTCCTTGTTGAGTCGAGCTCCACCACAGTCGGGACAGGTTGCCGTGCGTGCAAACTGGTCTGCCCACTTCTGTGCTGTTGCACTCTGGTCGCTGTCCTGCAGCGACTGTATGTACTTCACCAGGCCTTCGTAGGTGGTGAAGTAGTCGCTCGAGGTACCGATGAGGCTGCTGCTAATCTTCACCTTCTCGTCGCTGCCGTATAGAATCTCGTCGATTGCTTCGTCGGGAACATCCTTCAGAGGTGTGTCGATGGTGAGGTCGTAGTGCTCGAGCAAGGCAGCAATCTGCCAGAATATCATGGCGCTACGGTACTTGCCTATTGGGGCAATAGCACCCTGGCGCACGCTCAGGTCGCGATTGGGAATGATCTTGTCGCTATCTATCAGGCTCACTACTCCCAGTCCCTTGCAGCGCGGACATGCTCCCTGCGGTGAGTTGAAGGAGAAGGTGTGTGGCGCTGCCTCCTTATACGACAGTCCTGTGACTGGGTCCATAAGTCGGTTGCTGTAGTGGCGCAGCTCTCCCGATGCGTCGTCGAGCACCGTCAGCAGTCCGTCGGCAAGCTTCATGGCGTTGCTGACACTGTTCTTAAGGCGGGCATCGTCCTTGCCTGCAACCTTGAGTTTGTCGACCACAACATCGATGTCGTGGTTCTTATAGCGGACGAGCTTCATGCCTGGCGTTACCTCCATGAGCTGTCCGTCGACACGCACGTGCAGGAATCCCTTGCGTCGGATGCTCTCGAACAGTTCGCGGTAGTGGCCCTTGCGGCTGCTTACCACCGGTGCAAGGATGTAGATGCGGTGTCCGTCGTAGTTGCGCAGTATGAGTTCTATGATTTGTTCTTCGGTGTACTTCACCATCTTCTCGCCCGACAAGTACGAGTAAGCGTCTCCGGCACGTGCAAAGAGCAGACGCATGTAGTCGTAGACCTCGGTCTGCGTGCCGACGGTGGAACGCGGATTCTTGTTGGTGGTCTTCTGCTCGATGGATATCACAGGGCTGAGTCCTGTAATCTTGTCGACGTCGGGACGTTCCAGATTGCCGAGGAAGTTGCGTGCATAGGCACTGAAGGTCTCAATGTAGCGTCGCTGACCTTCGGCATAGATGGTGTCGAAAGCCAGCGACGATTTGCCCGAGCCGCTCAGTCCGGTAATCACCGTCAGACTGCCGCGCGGTATCTGTACATCAATGTTCTTGAGGTTGTGTACGCGTGCACCGTACACATCTATATATTCAGTCTCGTTGTCCATTGTCCTTGCTCTATTGTTTCAGTCCGCAACGCGCGGGGAGGAACCGCAAAGGTAGTGCAAGACGGAGACTTTTGGAAATGCCTCTTTAGTTTTTAGTTGTTTGGCGAGCTGTCTGCAGTCCTCTGCTTACTTCTTATAAGCGCTGCGCACCTGGTTCATGACGCGGAAGAAGTTGGCTCCCCATATCTTGCGGAGCTGGTCTTCATTGTATCCCATCTCAAGCAGATGGCACGTCAGGTTCAGCAGGTCGTTGGCACCGGCACAGCCTATGACGCCACCACCACCGTCGAAGTCAGAGCCAATGCCGACATGGTCGATTCCGGCAACCTTGACACAATGGTCTATGTGGTTGACGACATCGAGGATTGATGCCTTGGTGCGGTCTGTGTTGACGTAGGACGAGAAGATGCATACCTGCACTACGCCACCGTTGGCAGCAAGTGCACGCAGCTGGTCGTCTGTCAGGTTTCTGTCGTGGAAGGTGCAGGCTTTGGCTCCTGAGTGCGATGCAATGATGGGCTGCTTGCTGATCTTTATGACGTCCCAGAACGTAGCTTCGCTGGCATGCGACAGGTCGACCATCATTCCCACACGGTTCATCTCCTTCACTACCTTCGCTCCGAAGGCTGTCAGACCGTGGATGGAATCCTCGGTGTGTGTCGACGAGTGGCAGATGTCGTTGTCGTAGCTGTGGCAGAGTGTTATGTAGTTGACGCCCATCTTCTTGTAGCGCTCAATGTTCTTGATGTCCTTGCCAATGGCATAGCCGTTCTCGATGCCGATGAAGAAAGCTTTCTTCCCTTCAGCCTTCAGGCGGATGAGGTCATCCTCGGTGATGGCGATGCCACAGTAGTCGGGATAGCGTGCCACATCGTCGTAGATGGTCTGTATGAGGTCGTTGCAGTTCTCCACAGCCTTCTGCAGTGAGGCATCGTCGCGTTCCTTCTGCGAGAGGAATGCTGCAAGGAACTGTGCGTCGAGCATGCCTTCCTCCATCTTCGGGATGTTTATCTGATTGTTCATGCGGCGGCCAAGTGTGTAACCGCTCTTTATCCAAAGCGGAGCATCGCAGTGCGTGTCGACAGACAGTATGCGGCTATGAATCTCCTTAGCCTTGCGGTATGTAGTGGCCTTGCCGGTGATGTAGCTGAAGATCTTCGTCATCTGCGGGTCGCCAATGTTGGCAAAGTCTTCCGGATGGAACTGTACCGCGAGGATAGGGCGGTAGGGGTCTTCGACAGCTTCAGGTATACTGTCGGGCGACCATGCTGCGACTGTCAGCTCGGGGGCAAGGTCCTTGATGGCCTGATGATGGCGACTGTTGACCTGCAGTGTGCTCTGTCCCAGCACGGATGCCATTGTGCTTCCTGGCACTATGTTTACGCTGTGGGCAATGACGGTCTGTCCGCCACCCACCATGTGTCGTTGGTCTGACGGATGCTGTGTAGGCAGGTCCTGATAGAGCGTGCCTCCCATGGCGACGTTGATGAGTTGCAGTCCGCGGCAGATGCCAAGCACTGGCATGGCACGGTCTTTTGCCAACTTCATCAGTGTGAGCTCGAAGATGTCGCGCTCGCTGTCATGACGACCCGACAGTGTGTCGCCGCTAACACCATAGTATTCTGCATCGATGTCCTCACCACCAGTCAGCACCAGTGCATCGATGTGGCTGATTATCTGGCGCAGCTCATCTGTGTTTGTGGTCACGGGAATGAGGTACGGCACACCGCCTGCCTGCTCCACGCTGTGTGCGTATGCCAGCTTCAGGTTGGTGTAGTTGTTTCCCTGTTGCATGGCTATGCCAATCACTGGCTTGCTGTATGCCGATGGGACGGCGGTGCTGTCAATCTCAGTGTATAATGCTGCCAACGGCTTTGCCATGTCGGAGTAGGGCGTGCTGCGACGCTGTGCGTGAGTGAGTGTACATGCGAGACACATTGCAATGGTTGCGACTAATGTTCTTTTCATACCTTGTCTTTGTATTGTTTAGTTGCTGACAAAGGTATGCGTTTTTATGCTACAGTGTTATGCACATTGTAACTAAAATAGAATGTTGGCTTGAAAAAGTGTCATTCAGCAGCGTCATTGCCCGTCACATTGAACAATACGAACTCGCTGCTGGTGCCTATGCGGTACTTGCCACCCCATAGTCCGATGCCGGAGCTGACGTAGATATTTGTCTCTCCCTTCTTGATGTATCCGTAGGAGCGCTCGTACATGCTGCTGGTGATGAGGTTGACAGGGAATACTTGACCGTTGTGCGTATGTCCGGAGAACTGCAGGTCGATGCCGGCATTCTCGGCTTCCTCAAGGTGGTAAGGCTGATGGTCGAGCAGTATCATTGGCTTGCTCTTGTCCAGACCACTGATGATGTCGTTGAGGCTCTTGCGCCTGGGATTGGTGCGGTCGTCACGTCCGATGACGTAGAAGCGGTTGTCGACCAGCACGGCTGTGTCCTTCAGCAGTGTTATGCCCGACAGCTTCATGAACTCTGCCGACTTTTCCACACCTGCATAGTAGTCGTGGTTGCCGAAGCAGGCGTAGACACCCAGCGGCGCCTCTATGCGGCGAAGCTCTTCATATACCTTGTCCTCCATGTCGGGACGCACGTCGCTGTCGACGATATCTCCGGCAATGAGCACCATGTCGGGCTTCTTGCTGTTTATCAGGTCTACCCATTTGGCAGCTTCGTCGCGCCCAATGGTGTAGCCCAGATGCATGTCGGAGATGCCGACGATGTGCAGCGGCTGTCCCATTGGCTTGTCGATGTTCACATCCAGCATCACCTTCTTCTTGTGGTGATAGTTGGTGTTGCCGTAGGTGAAGATGCCGATGATTAGCAACGCGATGCCCAGCGTACCATATATATTATGGTGGAACCACGGACGTGCTGCCGGAGCTATCAGGCGCACTATGTCGACGACAACGAATGTCATGAACATATAGAGCAGGATGAAGATGCACGATGTCCCGATGGTCTCAACCAGTCGCACGGTGCCTGTAGAGGCGCTGTCGCCCATGCCGAAGCCGAAGAACATCAGTGCCAGCGGCAGTAGGAGGAGAACTGTGATGACTGTTTTGGCAATGTTGCCGAGGGGGAGTATAGTCCAGATGTGCCAGTAGACGTATGCAACGGCAAGCAGCATCAGGAGCATGGGCAGAATGAACATTATTCTTGACATGTGACTTTTCGTATGGTTGTTACGGTGGGAATTTATAGAGCCCACCTTAGCTCTTTTCGCGTTGTGTGTTTTTCGCATGACAAAAGTAAGAGAACCTCTCGGCAAGCCGAGCGGAATTGTTATAAAAACGAAAAATGCGTTATAAAGACGAATAATGCTCCGAGTTTTTGCTTCGTCAGAAATTATGTCCTATCTTTACGGAAGACAAACTAGGAGACAAATAGTTCTATTAGTTCTATTAACACTTTAAAGCATTATGGTCATGAAAAAGGAAACAATTGGCGAGAACGCAGGCGTTGTCTGGAGGATGTTGCTCTATAAGGGTAGCCGCGCCACGATGGAGGAGATTATGGACTCGACAGGACTGAATGCACTCGATGCTTCGGCCGCTATCGGTTGGTTGGCACGCGAGGACAAGGTGCAGTTCTTCCATGAGAATGAGGAGGACTATTTCGACATAGCGCGCGAAATGTACTACTGACGCACAAACACGTCAGACACAAACAACAAGTGCAGCCCGAAACCTACCAGTAGGTTCAGGCTGCACTGTTTTTTTTATGTGTTATGTTGAATGTGCTATGTTGAGATATTGCCCACGCTTCACGCAACACGCTTCACGCAACACGTAAGTAGCACCCAACACTCAACACCCAACATCCAACACCTTACTTCTCTATTGGTATGATTGTGGCATCGTCCATGAAGCTGGTGATAGGCTTAGCCTCATACTGGATGCACATCATCACCATCTCGCTCTTGCCTGTATTGCGCAGAGCACGCACTCCAGCTGGAGACACACGGATGATGCTGCCTTCGCTCACCTTGTTCTTCTCGCCGTCAACCTCATACTCGCCTTCGCCGGAGATGATGACATAGAGCTCCTCGTGAGTCTTGTGCGAGTGCAGGAAGGGAGCGTCCTCGCCTGCTGCCAGTCGCTGCAGTGAAGCCTCTGCGCCTGTCAAGCCAAGTTCCTCACCCAAGAACATCTTACCGTTCACATTTGCCCAACCATTAAGGTTCTTGATTGCATAATTTGCCATAGTCGTCTGTCGTTTTTAGTTATTACTGTTAGTCATGATTATTTCTCTTCGACAAAGGTACGCACCCGCCCGCTACGAGTCAAGTAGGCACAAATTTGTCTGTTGGTTACCACGAGGTTAGCATCGGTCATATCAGACGCTTACAGCTCGGCGCTTAACACTCTTTTATGTTTTATGCCCCAGTCTGCGCTGCGCTTAGACAGGGGTTACTCCATTAATGTACCTCTTCGAGGCACCACGTCCTCTGAATATCATTCACGCAGCACGCAGCACGCTTAACGCTGCACGTTAATGTACCTCTTCGAGGCACCACGTCCTCTGAATATCATTCACGCAGCACGCAGCACGCTTAACGCTGCACGTTAATGACCTCTTCGAGGCACCACGTCCTATAGCGAAGACACACTCACAATACCGCAGGTGCCTGGTGGGGAAAAAGCAGCTCAGTATTCATTATATATCGTGGGGAAACGCTATCTTTGCCCAACTTTACACACACGAGGTGCACACACAACAGTCCTATTTTTGACCATACACGAATGAAGAAGATATTCAGCAGACTATACCTGATTCTTGCGCTCACTGCGGCTACAGCGCTGCAGACTGCCGCACAGGAGAACCAGACATACATCACCCATACCATAGAGAAAGGGCAGAGCCTTTACTCCATATCCCACATGTACGGCGTCACCATCGACGACATCGTGCGCCTCAATCCCGGCAGCGACAAGGTCATCGTCAATGGTCGCACGCTGAAGATTCCCGTAAAGTCCCAGACGCAACAAGGCACAACAGCCGCCAGTGGCACTCAAAGTGAAGCATCTGGCACGTTCCACACCATCGTGGCTGGTGAGACACTCTATCGCCTCACACAACAATACCACGTCACTGCAAAGGCTCTCTGCGACGCCAATCCCGGACTGAGCGCACAGAACTTCCGTGCCGGACAGGTCATCTTCATACCAGCATCCGACGGCAGTACTCAGACCACTGCCGCACAGTCCGCAACACAACAGACCACACAGCAGACACAACCTTCAATACGTCCTGCCGTGCAGCCTGCCTGCCGCGACATGCACAAGGTGAAGCGCAAGGAGACGGTCTACAGCATAGCACGCCAGTATGGCATCACCGAGCAGGAGCTCGTGGCAGCCAATCCAGAGATAAAGGACATGAACAAGCTGAAGCGAGGCTCGTTCCTCTGCATCCCTTACACCAAGACCGAGACGCAGACTGCAGTCTCTACTCCCCAACAGGCACCGACAAACGAGGAACTGTTCAGCGAGAGTCGCAGTGCGGCAAAAGATATAAAGGTGGTGAAGGCAGCAGTCATACTGCCATTCACCTCGTCGCAGCCCGGCAGCAGCGAGCGTGACCGCATGGTGGAGTACTATCAGGGACTGCTGCTTGCTGTCGACAGTCTGAAGCGTCAGGGTGTGTCTATGGACATCTATGCCTACGACTCCGGCACCACCGAAGCCTCCGTGCAGCAGGTGCTCAGCAAGAGCGAGATGCGCAACATGGACGTCATCTTCGGTCCGCTGCATGCTGCACAGATAAAGCCTATGGCGGAGTTCGCACGTCAGAACAACATCCGACTGGTCATCCCATTCACTTCGCGCGACAACACCGTCTACCGCAATCCGCAGATCTATCAGGTCAACACGCCGCAGTCGTACCTCTACTCCGAGGTCTACGACCACTTCCTGCGCCAGTTCAGCAATGCCAACGTCATCTTCATCGAAGCCTCCAAGGGCGTCGACTCCAAGGCTGACTTCATAAAGGGATTGCGCGAGAAGCTGTCTGCCAATGCCATCCCTATGACCACCGTCAAGGAGACAGCCACGGCAGAGCAGTATAAGGCGACGCTGAAGAGTGGTGTTCCCAACGTCTTCATCCCGACATCGGGCAGCGACGACGTGCTCATAAAGGCAGTGCCGCAACTCACGATAATGGCAAACGACTCACTGTTCAGCCACGAGGTGCACCTCTTCGGCTATCCCGAGTGGCAGACCTATACCAAGGACTACCTGACGCAGTTCTTCAAGCTCGACACCTATTTCTACACGTCGTTCTACACCAACAACCTGCTTGCTGCACCCAAGCAGTTCGCCGTTAAGTTCCGTCAGTGGTACGGCAAGGACATGGCAGACCGCTATCCTAAGTACGGCATGCTGGGCTTCGACACCGGCTACTTCTTCCTCAACGGACTGTCGCGTTATGGCTCCGCCCTTGAGGACAATGTAGGACGCCTCAACCCTGTGCCCATGCAGACGGGCTTCAAGTTCCAGCGCGTCAACAACTGGGGCGGCTTCGTCAACAAGAAGGTGTTCTTCGTGCGCTTCAGCAAGAACTACGAAATCGTTAAAATGGACTTCGACTGACCATGACCACCTCTGAACCCAAGCATGCACCGTTGCGCCGCCACCTGGCTGCAGTCCTCGTGGCTGTCGCCGTCCTCCTGCTGTTGCCATCCGTCGCCTCCGCACAGATCGACCAGCTGCAGAACAATCTCTCTGTCGGCATCAATGCCGGCATGAATATGAACAGCGTCAGCTTCTCGCCATCCGTGCGTCAGAACAGCAAGAAAGACTTCACCGCCGGCGTCTCCGTGCGCTACATCTCCGAGAAATACTTCGGCATGACCTGTGGCGTACTCATGGAGGTCAACTACTCGCGCCGCGGCTGGTCCGAGCACTACGAAGACTATCCCGACGTGTCCTACCAGCGCACAATGAACTACGTCGAGGTGCCCTTCATGGCACACCTCGCATTCGGAAAGAAAGCAGTGCAGTTCTTCCTGCATGCCGGACCGCAGATTGGCTTCTTCCTTGGCGACAGCTACACCATCGGCGGCGACTGGAGCGAGCTCACGCTGCAGCAGACGCAACACACCGAAGCTATAAACAAGAACTTCGACTATGGCATCGCCGGAGGTGCAGGCCTGGAGCTCAACAGCGGCATCGGCCACTTCCTGCTCGAGGGACGCTACTACTACGCCCTGTCCGACTTCTTCGGCAACGACAAGAAGGAAGTCTTCGGACGCTCAGCCCATGGCGGCATCACCGTGAAGCTGACCTACCTCTTCGACCTGATTAAATAGCAGAAACGCGACAACGACATTCATATATATATATAGTATTAACCTTAAAGCATAAAGACCAGAACAACATGAAAGCAATGTGCATATCACAGCCCTGGGCATCACTCGTATGCGCCGGACTCGAAGACGTCATCAACCGCCCGTGGAAACCCAAGGAGAACCCCGGACGCATGCTCATCGTAGCACTCAACGTCGAAATCCCTCAGAACTACGCCGACCTGCTGCCAGCCTGCTGGACCTACCGCATCGACAACTACATCGCCATGAACCAGATGCCCGCCATCGACAGTCTGCCGCACAATGTCATCCTTGGCTATGTCGACGTCGAAGGCTTCACCGAGAAGGAAGAATCCATCTGGAGCCTGCCCGACTGCTGGGGCTGGAAGCTCAAGAACGCCCACATCTTCAAGAACCCCATACCGTGCGACAAGGAGAACGAGTTCCTCATCGACATCGACGACATCGACCCCGACAACCTGCCCGAGACCATCGACATACTGCAGCCCACTGCCGACGGCGACGAACTCGTCCTGCCGCTCAGCAGCAAGAAGTTCGACAGTCTTCTCGACGGCAACAAAGAGCTCGACCTTAACATCTACGAAGACAACCGCGACTTCTTCACCACCTATGCCGGCAAGATCTGGAACCCGCGCCAGTTCAAGACGCTCCGTGCCATAGCCCCCGACGGCACCACGGCACGCTTCCAGATCGACAACGTGCAGCTCGTCCTCGAACGCGACGACAACCAATATCCGCTGAAGATCGAGAAGCGACAAGGGTGGGAGTATCTCTACTACGTCGTCTACACCCTCGGCACGAAGCTCTGAGAGAGGGTAGAGGGAGGCCCCATCCCCAGGTCTCAACTTGACGTAAGAAGAATTTAAGCAGGTGAAGTCTGCTCATAATACATTCTATGAGTGTGAGCATCCTGTTGTGGTGCCTCGAAGAGGTACATTATATGGATAACCCCAGACTAAGGGAGCAAAGCGACCGCAGTCTGGGGTAAAGTACATCCTCCTACCGTGCCTCGGAGAGGTACATACATATAGGACATGGAAATATCTCCACCGCTTTACTACTGACCCTGAAAAGGTCTGTTCAAAAGCGTTCAATATCTGTTCAATAATCGTTCAATACCCCTTGCCTGACGCATTCTGAAG
>CAYXLA010000055.1:0-11743 GCA_964465765.1 uncultured Bacteroidaceae bacterium
CGCTTGGGGCTCGAACCCAAGACCCCAACATTAAAAGTGTTGTGCTCTACCAACTGAGCTAGCGAATCAATCGACACGCCATGTACGCGTGCTACACATGGTCTTTTTGAAAACCGCGTGCAAAGATAGTGCTTTTTTATTGAAAGCAAAGATAAGCATCCAACAAAAATGTTAGAGCCGTTCTGTCGGACATTTAGGTGGATTAGTATCATAAGTTAACGTAAGTTAACATGTGGAACCTAAGTAACTTGAAATCAACATGCTTTCTATTGGATAGTGTGTGCCCGAATGTTCCTATATTTTAAAATACGTTTAATAGTTTTAACTTTGATGCAGAAGAAGATAGAGGCTGTTGATTGTTGTGAAACAATAGGTTACAGTGATGCAAAGGTAAAGAGATTGTGCGAAAGACATGATAACGAACCTTAAATCTAATTAGTTATGGGAGCTGATGAACTGAGATACAGGACCAATCCTGTGAGATATGTGGCAGACATGCTTGGAAACAAGTGGGCACTGCTGATTCTCTGCGAACTGCATGCCAGAAAGGACGGGTCGATGCGAATGACAGACCTGTGTCGCCGCATGAACGATTGCTCGCGCAAGCTCATCACGCTGACACTGCACAAGCTGACAGACGACCGGCTTGTGGTCAAGACTATGACCGACGAAAGGACACCACGTGTGGAGTACGGACTGACAGAGACGGGAAAGACACTGGTGCCGTACATCGAAAACCTAATCAAGTGGACAAAACTGAACTATCAGATTACCGATAACCTGTACACGGACTGACGTGCAGGTAGCGGTCCTATTGGGGGATGCTGGGTTTAAGACATATATAGAATTATAGTATTCCTGTGGGTAGCCACGTGTGAACGCCGCAACCCACTCTTTGTTCGAAACTAACGAAAACGGATAACCTTATTTGTTTAACAACTAATACCTAATCTTATGAATGACATGAATTTATGGAAGCACATCTTCCTGTATGGCGCGTCACTATTCCTCGCCTGTGCCACACCGGCAATGGCTGCGGAAATTGGCGACATGTCCACGGAAGGCATCGCTTCAGTCCAACAGAATGGACGCACTGTCACCGTGACGGTCAACGACGCTATGGGGCCTGTCATTGGCGCCAACGTCATTGTGAAGGGTACTACAATCGGTTCAATCACAGACATGGACGGTCACGCCGTTATTGAAGGAGTTCCTAACGGTGCAGTAATGGTCGTCTCCTACATCGGATACATCACTCAGGAAGTGTCGTTGCAGAACAGGCAGACATCGCTTGAGGTCACGCTGCGCGAAGATTCCGAAACTCTCGACGAAGTTGTGGTTGTGGGCTACGGCACACAGGCAAAGAAGGACATCACCGGTTCTGTGGCTGTCGTCAGCCGCGACGCTATCACCGAACAACCAGTAGCTACATTCGCCGAAGCATTGCAGGGCAAGGCATCGGGTGTCTACATCACCGGTGGCGGTGCTCCTGGAGCAGAGACCACAATACGTATCCGTGGTGTGGGATCAGTGAACGGATCTGACCCGCTGATTATTGTCGACGGTGTTCAGGGCGTTGACGTGAGCTCAGTAAATCCTAATGATATAGAGTCGATGCAGGTCCTCAAGGATGCATCAGCAACAGCCATCTACGGTGCACGTGCTGCCAATGGTGTCATCATTGTCACCACAAAGCAAGGAAAGAAAGAAGGCAAGGTACGCGTGAACTACAGTGGCTACTACGGTGTCAACACGATGGCCAACAGCGGCTATGACCTGTTGAACGGCTGGGAGGCCATGGAGTTTGAGGAACAAGGTTACAAGAACCAGATCAAGTATCGTGGCAAGACAGCCAACCAGCTCAGCCACGACCAGTTCGGTAAACTTGTCGACAGCAACGGCAACGTGAGTGCCGACGGACATCTGACCATGCCTTACGCCATCGTTCCTGCCGGACAGAGCAAGGAACAGATCATTGCCACGTATGGAAGCATAGAAAACTGGGTGTCGCAGTATCAGGCTGACGGAACGCACTCCTTCGCACGCTCGGCATACTATCAGATTCTCGAGGATGGAGGCTCTGAAGCCGAAGCCCGCGAGGGTACAGACTGGTATGACTTGGTGACACGCACTGGTACGGTGCAGAACCATGAACTCTCGTTCCAGGGTGGCGGTGACAAGGGTATGTATGCTGTGTCGCTCGGCTATCAGGATCGTGAAGGAACACTGAAGGGTTCGGAATTCAAACGCTATTCAGCACGCTTGAACTCGACATTCAACCCCACCAAGCACTTCACCTTCGGCATGAACACCAACATGGCTCTTATGGAGATGATTGGTGAGCGTGGTACACAGGGTGATGACAACACCTTCGCACGTACATACACCATCAAGCCTTGGGTGCCTGCCTACAACGTTTCGGGCGATTATGCAGGTTCGCGCAACGGTGGCGGTCGTGCCAACACAGCACTCGTAAGTGTGGATCAGGGTAAACAGAACTGGACAAAGAATGTACGCATCAATGCATCTGTGTTCTCAGAGTTAAAAGATCCATGGATAAAGGGGCTGACACTGCGTACACAGTTCTCTGCCAACCTGAATGGTAACTACAGCCGCAGCATGACATGGAAGAACCTTGCATGGAACAAGGAAGGCAACAGCTACAATACCTACAGTGAAACCGGTTCGTGGAACTTCGGATGGCAGTGGACCAACACGGCAACCTATAAGCACACGTTTGCCGAAGATCACGACATGACAATCGTGGTAGGTGCTGAGGCCATAAAGGAAGGCATCGGGTACACCATCAACGGCACTCGCCGTGGCTATACCTATGAGCGCAATACCAATACCTGGATTCTGAACAACGGCGATGCTTCGACAGCTACCAATAGCAGCTATATGTCAAGCAAGGCCACTATGTTCGGCTACTTCGGACGTGCAGACTACTCCTATAAGGGCAAGTATCTGGTGACGGCGACAATACGTCGCGATGCTTCTTCGCGCTTCTCGTCAAAGAATCGTTGGGGAACATTCCCGTCGTTGTCATTAGGATGGCGTATCTCCGATGAGAAGTTCATGGAGAAAGCTCACAGCACATGGCTGGACGACCTGAAGCTGCGTGCAGGCTACGGAACTACGGGTAACTCCAATATCGGAGCATACAACTACGCATTCCAGTATGGTACGGGCAATGCCTATATGTATGACATCAACGGTGTGAACACCAGCACTCTGGCGGGCTACGGCGTAACCAGCTTGGGCGATGTCAATGCCAAGTGGGAGACATCGAAGATGTTCAACGTCGGCTTCGACCTCACAGCATTCAACAGCAAGTTCACAGCCGGCTTTGACTTCTACGTCAAGAAGACTTCGGACATGCTCGTTCCCGCCAGCTGGTCGGCACAGGCAGGTCTGGCAACAAAGCCAAACGTCAACACTGGTGACATGAAGAATACCGGTATTGACCTCTCACTGGGCTATCGTGGTAAGATTGGAGAAGTTAGCTACAACATCAACGGCAACGTGTCGTGGTATAAGAACGAAGTCGTACGACTCGGTGCTTCCGACCTCTTCACATCGACCCGTCTGACCAACATCACCATCACTACCGAAGGACAGCCAATCAGTATGTTCTACGGCTACAAGGTGGCTGGTATCTATCAGAACGAGCAGGATGTGCTCAGCTACAATTCACTGCCTTACAACGTGGCTTCGGCCGACGATGTTGTGGCATCCGACTGGGTTGGACGTTACAAGTTTGTCGATGTCAACGGTGACGGCAAGATCAACGAGCAGGACAAGACCATCATTGGTAATCCGCATCCTGACCTGACAGGCGGTGTCAACCTGAGCTTGAACTGGAAGAACTTCGACCTGAGCACGTACCTGTACTATTCAATCGGCAACGACCTGTTTGCACACTACATGTACTACACTCACTTCGGAAACCTGAATAGTAACTACATGCGCGACCGTCGCGACAATTCATGGAGTCCGGAGAATCCTGACGGCAAGTACCCGATGTGGGTAGGCAGTGCAGGTGAGGCAACAGAGTCGGGCAACCAAGCCAACTCACGCTACATCTACGACGGTTCCTATCTGCGCATGCAGACCTTGACTCTCGGCTACACGCTCCCGAAGAAGCTTGTCAGCAAGCTGACATTCTCCCGTGCACGTGTTTACCTGCAGATGTCGAACGTATTCACCATTACCAACTATCCAGGTCTGGATCCTGAGTTCCGCACAACAAGCGACCGCAACAAGGGTATCGACTATGGTTCGTATGGTGTTCCGCGTCAGGTCATCCTCGGTGTGAATATTGACTTCTAACCATGTGCAGAAGCTTTTGGTAAACAATTTCAAGAAACATACTAAAACAATGATAGATATGAAGAAATCAATACTATATGCAGCTTTGGCGATGGCAACCGTTGCCACTACCACGAGCTGTGGCGATGACTTTCTGGTCATTGAGCCGGTAGGAGCTGTCAGCGAGTCTACGCTGACCAACGTCGATGGCGTGGATTATCTGATGACGGCCATGTATGCAACGTTGTACAATCCGAGTCGTGATGCTTTCGCCACTCCGTTTGCCAACTATCCTTATGGTGATGTCTTTGCTGGCGATGCCAACAAGGGATCGGAAGCTGGCGACCAATCGTCGTTCACGGAGATTGAGACTTACTCGTTTAATGCTTCGAACCAGTATCTGCGCACGAAATGGCGCTATGTTTACGACGGCATTCGTAATGCCAATCAGGTTTTGTCGATGGCTGCGAAGGTGAAGGACGACTTGTCGGCATTGCAAGGCGAACAGAAAGACAAGTACACCGAGACCGTGGCTCAAGCCACCTTTATCCGTGCACTGTATCATTTCGAGGCAGCCAAGATTTTCGGTGCAGCCGTGCCTTATGTAGGTCTTGAAGACTTTGAGGCCAATGTAGACCCTTCAGTGAGCAATGTCGATGAGAGCGGCAACTACATATATATATGGGACAAGATTGCCAATGACTTCAAGGCTGCTTACGACAACCTGCCCGACCACTGGAGCACAGAGAAAGGTCGTGTGAACAAGTGGGCTGCAGCAGCATTCCTTGCAAAGACCTACATCTATTGGTCGTCGCCCTACACCGGCGGTGAGAATGGTGCCAATGCAGGCAAATGGTCGGAGGCGAAGAGCTTGATAGAGACAATTCTGGCTAACGGTTGCGATGCAAACGGCAACAAGTATCAGTTGGCAGAGAACTACAGTTCGCTGTGGACAGCTTCAGAAAGTGACTGGACAGGTGAGTCGGTATTCGACATCCAGGCAGCCATCTCGGGTACGCAGACCTACACCAATTCCTTGACCGGAACATCGCATATCGCCATGGCTGGCAAGCTTGGCGGCGGTTGGGGTTTCTTCCAGCCATCGTACTACTATGTCAACAGCTTCCTCGTCGACGATAACGGATTGCCGTTGAGCGACTATGCATCACAGCCTGATTTGTCGCACCTCGGCGAAGCCAACGTCGTGACTACAGATCTTGACCGTTATGTTGACCCGCGTCTGGACTTTACGGTTGGTCGTTTCCAAGTGCCGTTCTACGATTGGGGCACACCGGAGACACTCGACGGTTGGGTACGTTCGGCAGGCAATGGCGGTATCTATATGAACAAGAAGTATTTGCCTACGAAGGAAGATAAGTCGAACGGTTTGAGCATCAGTAACTCCACCGGTTCTACAGCCAAGAATACGCACGTGATGCGTGTTGCCGACCTCTACCTGCTCTATGCTGAATGCTGCATTCAGACGGGTGATCTTGAGACTGCACGTACATATATAAATAAGGTACGCGCGCGTGCTGCCAACACTTTTGTTCAGGCAGACGAAACCACGCCGGGCACATACTCGCTCGATGACAAGGTGAATGGTCAGGTTAAGAGTGGAGCTGCAGGCAATTACCGCATTGGTCTGTACACAAGTGCTTTTGCAAGTGCTGCTGAAGCCACAACTGCTCTGCGCAACGAACGTAAGGCTGAGCTGGGACTGGAAGGACAGCATTGGTTTGACATGGCACGTTGGGGCATTGCTGCAACCGAAGTCAATAAGTTTATTGCTTTTGAGAAGTCGCGCTTGATTAAATATGATGGCAAGACGTACAGCGAAGGCTGGATTTGCTTCCCGATACCACAGGATGAGATCGTGACGCAGATGGGTGCGCTCGTACAGAATGCAGCATGGAAGTAAAAGATTTTCAATAGGCGTTAGTTACTACAGCGTTAGCGGGGTGTCGACAAGAGGAGCGGCACCCCGCTTTCTGCATTGTCTGCGCTGCAACTTGCAGTGAAATGATGTCGATTGTTCAATGTAATGTGTAAATTTGTCACAGAAAGAATCAAATGACATATATAAGCATAATAGGATTAAAACAATGAGAAGGATTTTTACGTCTGCATGTCTGCTCCTTGTGGCTGCATGCTGCTGCAACCTGTATGCACAGGCTCCTGTGGCGAGAGACCACAGCACTAACCCCGACAGGTATTATTTGAACTATGAGGATGTACCGAGCAGTCTGAAGCTGCTGCCTCCTCCTCCCAGTGTAGGTAGCATCCAGTTCTTGTGGGACGAAGCGCAGTACAAGAGTGGAAAGATGCAGCGGGCCTCGGCGCGTGGAGAGCAGGCTGTGAAAGATGCAATGCCGGGAGCATCAAGCTTCTCGGAAGCTTTCGGTTGCGACATTACTGAAGAGAATGCTCCCGAAATCTACAAGCTCATCTCGACAATGCGTGAAGATGCAGGTGACTTGTCTACACGCGAGGCAAAGAACTACTATATGCGTCCACGTCCATATATGCTTTATGCAGAGGACACTTCCGTCCCCGGTGCACAGAAAGGACTGAGCACCAATGGTTCGTATCCTTCAGGACATACCGCCATTGGATGGGCTACGGCACTGGTGTTGGCAGAGATCAATGTCGACAATCAAGATGCAATATTGAAACGCGGATACGAAATGGGACAAAGCCGCGTGATAAGCGGTTTCCATTTCCAGAGCGATGTGGATGCCGGTCGACTCGTCTCAGCAGCAGTAGTGGCACGACTGCATGCAAACGATGACTTCAACGCGCAGCTTCAGAAGGCAAAGCAGGAGTTCGCCAAGTTGAAGAAAGCCGGAAAGATTAAGAAAGTCACTGTGGAGTGATTCTGCAGACTGGTTCTGCAATCACTCGTACAGGAACGCTGCATGGAAACGAAAGAGTTTACTCAATAGGCGTTAGTGACTATAGCGTTAGCGGGGTGTCGACATTAGGAGCGGCACCCCGCTTTCCGCTTTATAAGCCTTGGAGCTTGCCCCGCAGGAATTGTCCTGTGTAGCTGTCGGCACACTTGGCAATGTCCTCGGGCGTGCCGGTGGCAACGACGCATCCGCCGCGGTCGCCGCTATCCGGTCCCATGTCGATGACGTGGTCGGCACACTTAATGACTTCGAGGTTGTGCTCGATGACGAGTATGGAGTGTCCTTTCAGCAGCAGTGCGTCGAATGCCTCAAGCAGCTTCTTAATGTCGTGGAAGTGCAATCCTGTGGTCGGCTCGTCGAAGATGAATAGGGTGGGTTCGGTATTCTCGAGGCTGAGGTAATATGCCAGTTTGACGCGCTGGTTCTCACCGCCCGACAGCGTCGATGAAGACTGTCCGAGTTTGATGTATCCCAATCCGACATCCTGCAACGGCTGCAGGCGCTTCACAATCTTTGTCTGCCGGTATTTGCTGAAGAACTCAATGGCTTCGCTGACGGTCATCTCGAGCACGTCGTAGATGCTCTTGTCGTGGAACTTCACTTCCAGCGTGTCCGCCTTGAAGCGCTTGCCGTGGCATGCATCGCACGGGAACGTGATGTCCGCCATGAACTGCATCTCCACAGTTATGAAGCCTTCGCCCTTGCACTCTTCGCAGCGTCCGCCTTCGCTGTTGAAGCTGAAGTAGCCTGCAGCGTATCCCATCTGTTTCGACAGAGGCTGTTCCGCCCACAGCCGGCGTATCTCGTCGTATGCCTTTATGTAGGTGGCAGGATTGCTGCGTGTGGATTTGCCTATCGGACTTTGGTTGACGAACTCCACATCGTGCAGGTCGCGGATGTCGCCTTCGATGGTTGCAAACTCTCCAGGACGTTCGGTGGTCTCGTCGAGCTCACGCTTCAGGGCACGATAGAACACGTCGCGTACCAGCGTGCTCTTGCCCGAACCGCTGACGCCGGTCACTACGGTCATCACGTTCAGCGGGAACGTCACGTCGATGCCCTTGAGATTGTTCTCGCGTGCACCGGTAATCTTTATGAACTTGTTCCACGGACGGCGCGACAGTGGCACTTCAATCTTCTCTTCGCCGAGCAGATAGCGCACGGTGTAGCTGTCGGTCCCCGCATGCAAGTCCTTCATGTCTCCCTGATAGACAATCTGTCCGCCCAGTCGTCCTGCCTTGGGACCGATGTCGATGATGTAGTCGGCAGCACGCATTATCTCCTCGTCGTGCTCCACCACGACCACGGTGTTGCCGATGTCGCGCAACTGCTTCAGCACGCCTATCAGCTTGTCGGTGTCGCGGCTGTGCAGACCGATGCTGGGCTCGTCGAGGATGTACAGACTGCCCACAAGACTGCTGCCCAGCGATGTTGCGAGATTGATGCGCTGACTTTCGCCGCCCGACAGCGTGTTGCTGGCGCGGTTAAGCGTCAAGTAGTCGAGTCCCACGTCGATGAGGAACTTCAGTCGGCTGCGAATTTCCGTCAGTATGCGTTCGCCAATCTTCTTCTCATTGTCGTTGAGTTTCAGGTTGTCGAAGAACGTGGCGAGATCGCCGACCTGCATGTCCGTAAGTTCCGTGATGCTGCGTCCGCCGACCTTGACGTATGTGGCTTCTTTCTTCAGTCGCGTGCCGTGACATACGGGGCATGTGGTCTTGCCGCGATAGCGAGCCATCATGACGCGATACTGAATCTTGTACTGGTTCTCCTTCACCATCTTGAAGAAGGCATTTATTCCTTCAAAATAGGGCGTGCCTTCCCACAGCATGCGGCGCTGCTCGTCCGTGAGTTGATAGTATGGAGTGAAGATGGGCAGTCCGGCTTTCTCTGCTCCGCGTATCACCATATCTTTCCATTGACTCATGACGTCACCACGCCAGCACACCACGGCACCGTCGTAGATCGACAGCGAACGGTTGGGGACAACCAGATGCTCGTCGATGCCGATAATCTTGCCGAAGCCCTCACATTCGGGACATGCTCCGAGCGGCGAGTTGAAGGAGAACATCTGGTCGTTTGGCTCTTCAAACGTCATGCCGTCTGCCTCGAAGCGTGTGCTGAAGCGCAGCAGTTGTGTGCTGCCGTCGTTCTGGTAGAAGCGCAGCAGGCACGTGCCGTCGCCCTCGTAGATGGCTGTCTCTGCCGAGTCTGTGAAGCGGCTTATGACGTCTTGCTCGTGCGACACCGTCATGCGGTCAATCAGCAGGAACACGGCATCGCCCTTCTTCGGCTTGTAGTCCTCAATCTTCACAGCCTGCCCGTTCACCTCAAGTCGGTTGAAGCCTTCCTTCATGTAGACATCAGCCTGCTGCTCCATGGTGCGTCCTTCACGCAGCGTCACCGGTGCCAGCAATGCCAGCTTCTGTCCGTCGTCGTGCTGCAGCATGCAGTCCACTACGTCCTCGGCAGAGTGCTTCTTCACCTCTGTTCCGCTGATGGGACTGAATGTACGTCCGATGCGTGCATACAGCAGTCGCAGGTAGTCGTAGATCTCGGTGGAAGTGCCGACAGTCGAGCGCGGGTTGCGGCTGATGACCTTCTGTTCGATGGCTATTGCCGGCGGAATGCCTCTGATGGAGTCGCACTCGGGCTTGCTCATGCGTCCGAGGAACTGGCGTGCATAGCTGCTGAGGCTCTCGACATAGCGCCGTTGTCCTTCGGCATACAGCGTGTCGAACGCCAGTGACGACTTTCCCGAACCCGACAGTCCGGTGATGACTATCAGTTTGTTGCGCGGTATGTCGAGGCTGATGTTCTTCAGATTGTTTATCTTGGCTCCGCGTATGCTTATATATCCGTTGTTGTCTGTAGTCATGCGATTTCTTTAGCGTGCAAAGTTTGAAGTGGCAAAAATACGCATTTTCAGCGGGATTTGTCTATTTTTGCAACCCTGAATGAACTAACGACAAGATATACCGTCACGACAAAAACAGACATGAAGAATATCATCCTGATGCTGTGCCTGGCATGGCTCGTGCTGACAAGCGCGTCGGCACAACAGCAAACGTTCTATCCCAAACGCGAATTTCGTGGAGCCTGGATTCAGGCCGTCAACGGACAGTTTCGTGGCAAGTCCACAGCCGAAGTCAAGCGCATGCTGACGCGCGACCTCAATGCCCTGCAGGAGGCTGGCATCAATGCCGTGATTTTCCAGGTCCGTCCTGAGGCGGACGCACTGTATGCCTCGCGACTCGAGCCGTGGAGCCGCTACCTGACAGGCGTGCAGGGACAGGCGCCAAATCCCTATTGGGACCCGATGCAGTTCATGATTGACGAGTGCCACAAGCGCGGCATGGAGCTCCACGCATGGATTAATCCTTATCGTGCCAAGACGACAATGCGCAATGAGCTCTCGCCAAAGAGCGTCGTCAGCCAGCATCCTGAATGGTTCGTGCAGTATGGCGACCAGCTGTTCTTCAATCCTGCACTCGAGGAAAGCCGCAGATGGATTTGTCGCGTGGTGACGGACATCGTCAATCAGTATGATGTCGACGCCATACACATGGACGACTATTTCTATCCTTATCCCATTCAGGGCAAGGACTTCCCCGACGATGACGACTACGCACGCCTCGGAGCTGGCTTCAGCAACAAGGGCGACTGGCGGCGCAACAACGTGAATCTGCTGATCCGCGATGTGCAGCAGACCATCAAGCGCCTGAAGCCATGGGTCAAGTTCGGCGTGTCGCCGTTCGGCATCTACCGCAACGACAGGAGCGACCCGCTCGGCAGCCGCACCAACGGACTGCAGAACTACGACGACCTGTATGCCGATGTCGTTCTGTGGGCACACAACGGATGGATCGACTACAACATTCCGCAGGTCTATTGGCACGTTGGACATCCTGTTGCCGACTACGAGACGCTGGTGAAGTGGTGGGCACTGAACTCGGAAAACCGTCCTCTCTTCATCGGACAGTCAATACTCAACACCGTGCAGAACAAAGATCCGCGCAATGCCAATCAGGACCAGATGGACCTGAAGTTCCGCCTGCAGCGTGGCTATCAGAGTATTCAGGGAAGCTGCCAGTGGTACACGCAGAACATTACGGAAGATGTCAGCGGTTACGCCAGCCGCTTGAAGAACAACTACCACAAGTATCCTGCCCTGCAGCCAGTCTTCAGCTTCATCGACCATAAGGGCCCACGCAAGGTGCGTAAAATGGCGCCCGTCTGGACTGCCGACGGATACATCCTGTTCTGGACGGAACCGAAGTACAAGAACGAGATGGACCGTCCTGTCCGTTATGTCGTCTACAGCTTTGCCGAAGGCGAGACCGTCGACCTCGAAGACCCGACACGCATCGTGGCAATCACCACCGACTGCTACTACAAGCTGCCTTACGAGTCCGGACAGACCAAGCGCTGCTATGTCGTGACCGCCCTCGACCGTCTCAGCAACGAGTCGAAGCCCGTCCGCAAGATTGTGAAGCTGTAAATTAAGGCGTTCTGCGTTG
>CAYXLA010000055.1:11843-13189 GCA_964465765.1 uncultured Bacteroidaceae bacterium
GAAATCTGCAAAATAAGGCGTTCTGAGGAGCGAAAATCTGCAAAATAAGGCGTTCTGACTAAAAAATCTTGTACCTTTGCGTCCATGGATTGCGGTGCAGATCCACCGTAGATAAACCAATAAAGGCAACGCAAAATGGAAGAGACAGTCATAGACAAAAGGACTCTTGAAGTCGTCCTTGGCGATCAGAAGGCCGAAACGCATAATTGGTCGGACCGACAATTGTGTCCGCGCGATGAAGAGAAACTCGTGGATTTGGACAGTCCGCAGGCTCAAGTCGTCATCGGCGTGCGCCGTTGTGGCAAGTCCACCCTCTGCATGCAGGCACTTGCCGATGCAGGAGTCGTGTTCGCGTATGCAGATTTCGACGACGAACGTCTTGCCGGTCTTGGCGCCAATCAGCTGAACGATGTTCTTGAAGTGCTGTACAAGATATACGGTGACTTCAAATACATATTCATCGATGAAATACAGAATGTCGAAGGATGGCCGCTCTTCGTGAACCGGCTTCTCCGGATGAAGATTCATGTGGTCCTGACAGGCAGCAACGCCAAGCTGTTGAGTAGCGATTTGGCGACACATCTTACGGGGCGCAGCAGCGAGATAGTGTTGTATCCCTTTTCGTTTGTGGAATACTGTGGCATGAAGGGTGTGGATTACAAGCTCCGCACCACAAAAGCAATAGCCAGTCAGCGGAGTGCCTTCGACGACTACCTCAGACAAGGCGGCTTCCCCGAACTGCTGTTGGTGAAGAACAGCAAGAAGTATGTCTCCAATCTCGTGGACAACATTCTGAAGCGTGACATCGAACAACGCTACAAAATCTCATATTCTGCCCAATTTGAGGACATGGCGCATCATCTGCTCAATGTCTCTCCTTGCATCTTGTCTGTTCCCGAGCTTGTGCAGCTGTTTGGCTTCAAGTCGCCACACACCGTCCACAACTACGTCAAATACCTCAAAGAGGCATACATCCTCGTCGGAGTGAAGAAGTATTCTCCAAAGAGCAAGCAGCGCACAGCCGGCGAGAAGCTTTACGCCGTCGATGTGGCAATGATGAACCAACGGGAAAATGCTTTTGTCGGTGACAATCTCGGCTGGCGTCTGGAGACAGTTGTCATGGGACATCTTGTCCGCCGATGCAAGAATGAAGGGCTGGACGTCTATCACTTGAGAGAACGTTCGGGAGAGTGCGATTTCGTAGTATGCGACGGTAACCGAGTGCTTCAATGCATCCAGGTGTCCTACGATATTTCGTCAGAGAAAACCCGTAAGCGGGAAATCAACGGACTGCTTCTTGCCAACAAAAGGACCAAGTGCGAGAACCTGTTGCTGCTGACCGACCA
>CAYXLA010000056.1:0-12913 GCA_964465765.1 uncultured Bacteroidaceae bacterium
GAGTAACCCCAGACTAAGGGAACGCAGTGACCGCAGTCTGGGGTATTGAACGCACCCAGTATGTGCCTCGGAGAGGTACACGCGCCACAGGATATGAACAGATTTCATTGTCCCCACAATATTTCTACTGATCCGTTTTTTGTTTGTTTAATTCGTCTCCGGCTACGTCAGCATGCCTTGAAGCTCATGTCAAGTCCCTTGACAGAGTGAGTCAGAGCACCTACTGAGATGAAGTCGACGCCACATTCGGCATAGTCGCGAATGGTGTCGAACGTGATGCCACCAGATGATTCGGTCTCATACTTGCCTGCGACCATCTCCACAGCCTTGCGTGTCTGCTCGGGAGTGAAGTTGTCGAACATGATGCGGTCTATGCCGCCGAGGTCGAGCACCTGCTGCAGTTCGTCGAAGTTGCGCACCTCAATCTCTATCTTCAGGTCCTTACCCTTCTCCTTGCAGTATTCCTTGGCGCGTGTTATGGCCTTGTCGATGCCACCGGCAAAGTCCACATGGTTGTCCTTCAGGAGAATCATGTCGAACAGGCCAATGCGATGGTTCATTCCGCCACCTATCTTCACTGCCATCTTCTCGAGTATGCGCATGCCTGGAGTGGTCTTGCGTGTGTCGAGTACATGCGTCTTGGTACCTGCAAGACGTTCCTGATAACGGTGTGTCATGGTGGCTATGCCACTCATGCGCTGCATGATGTTCAGCATCAGACGTTCGGTCTGCAGCAGGCTCTGCACCTTGCCCTCGACGAGCATGGCTATGTCGCCTGGCTTGACATGTGCTCCGTCGTTGATGTAGACCGTCACCTTGAGTGTAGGGTCGAAACGTCGGAACACCTCTTTGGCAATCTCCACTCCTGCCAGTATTCCCTCTTCCTTGATGAGTAGATGCGACCTGCCCATGGCTGTTGGCGGTATGCACGACAGTGTGGTGTGGTCGCCGTCGCCTATGTCCTCGGCAAAGGCGAGGTCAATAAGCTTGTCTATCAGTTCTTTTTCTGTGTACATGGTTCGTATTCTTTTTGCTTGATGAAGCCAAAGGTAGGAATTTATCCTGACATTGCTGATAAAATCCTAACTTTGTCAGTGCACAACACATCCGAGCGTCAACGACATGAAAACAACACTATTGGTAGTGGGCAAGACCAACGAGCAATATTTCGTCCGTGCAATAGACGAATACGTACAGCGCATCAAGCACTACACGAGCTTTGATGTGGAGGTCATTCCCGAACTGAAGAATACGAAGAACCTGACGGAACAGCAGCAGAAGGAGAAGGAAGGCGAGCTGATAATGAAGAGCCTCAGCACAAACGACTTCGTGGTGCTGCTCGACGAGCATGGCAAGGAGATGCGGTCGGTGGAGTTTGCCGACTGGATGCGTGGCAAGATGAACACCATTGGCAAGCGTCTGGTGTTTGTCATCGGTGGACCGTATGGATTCTCGGAAGAGGTCTATAAGAGGACTGACGCGAAGATGTCGCTGTCGAAGATGACGTTCTCACACCAGATGGTGCGCCTCATATTCGTCGAACAGCTATACCGTGCATTGAGCATACTTGCAGGCAGTCCTTATCATCACGAATAAGGAGAGACACGGCAACGTCACCAGCCAAGCTGCGAGAGTCCTGCTGCCTGATACCAGCCTGTGGAGTGATAGGCTGTGTCCTTGCTGTCGGTGAGGGCTGCAGAGACGGGGATGTACTGAGTCATGCCCTTTGCATTCTCCATCGAGAACATGCCGGCAAAATCTGAGTAGTTGCGTGCCGTAGTCTGCCAATAGGTCAGAGTGTTGTTGTATGCCGTCTGCCATGCCGACAAGTCCTCGGCAGACAACAGTGCCGACATCATTCCGCAGAGGTCGTAGTAACCTATATGACTGCGCGACGTGCGCTTGTCATAGTCAAAGACTGTCTGCCTCAATGTGGCAGGGTCGGCATCGCCGGCAGAAGCCAAGGCAGAGGCTGTGGCATCTGCCAATGCCTCGACAGCCGATGTACTGATGGCACCGATAGCTACGCCGCCGGTCCAGTTGCTGTTGGACAGAGCACTGCCGCCGGCATATCTTTCGTTGTAGTAGTCGAAGTATGCACGTGCTATATCGGTTGCGTAGGTGCTCTGAGTCGAGAACATGTTTGGCACGAGCTTGTCGTATGGAGCACCCGGACCGGGTATCTCCGTCGGTGAGGCTATGATGTAGTCGGTGCAGTCCTTGAAGGTATAGGCGACCTCGGTGGTCAGCATGAAGCAGGCATCGAACATCACGAAGTCCAGTCTGCCTACTACCGACTTCACGGCTGCTGCCACGTCGTCGATGTCACCATAGTAGCGCGATCCGTCACCATTATTGAGGTCCTGCCCTATCCAGCGCAGATTGGTAGAGCGCATCTTCAGGCTTGAGGGCAGCCATCCGTCGCCATGCGACCAGTAGACCAGTCCGTAGCTATCGGCAGCATATTTGGACGTCACTATGCTGAGCACGTTCTTAAACACTGCCGGGTCTGTCGATGTCTGTTCTGAGGTGAAGCTGCGCACGATTGTCTTCTGTGCCACGCCATTCTCGTTCGATATGTGGTAGAGCTGTGGGGTGCTGTAGTCGTCGACATAGAGCAGAAGATTGGACTTCATGCTGGTCTCATCGACATCGAGTATGCCCTGCATCATCTCGTTGATGTCGCCACTTGACTGATTGCTAAGACTATTGTCGGCAACCATATAGACCAACACAGTGCGCGACGGTCGTGTGTCGGGCACAGGATCGTCTTCCTTGTGGCACGATGCCAAGAGCAACAATGCCGCCAACATTGAGAGTATAACCCCAAACGGCTTCATCGCTCTACTTGTTATTCCTGATTATGAGGTTTGCTGAAGGCGAAGTCGTCCTTCTTCACCAGCACCATGTTTGCACTGTTGTTCTCGTATTTCTTGAGGAACTTGCGGTAGTTCTTCTCTGCCTTGCCCTCCTTGAGCTCGTAGACAGTCATGGTGCTGTAGTTTGACTTGTGCATGCGGCTCTCAATGTAGTTGCCAAACTGGTTGGAATAGTCGGAGCGCATCTCCAGCACATTGTACTTACCCACCTTGGCGCTGTCGAGGCGCTGTATGTCGGTGTAGTAGACGATGGAATCGTTGAACGACATGCCGATACCAAATGCATATACCGGTGTGTAGTCGTCGGACTTGTCAGTCTTCTTCTTTCTCGCCGATGCGCCAAGGGCAATAGACATCAGCAGGATGGCGTAAAGTAGTCTCAGGGATTTCATCGTTTTCTCTTATGGTGGGTTCTATAAATTGCATTACGGTGGGAATCGTTAGAACCCACCGTATATGCCATTGTATGTTAGCCTAAATATGATTTCAGCAGTTTGCTTCTGTTGCTCTGGCGGAGGCGGCGAATGGCCTTCTCCTTGATTTGGCGTACACGCTCACGTGTCAGTCCGAACTTGTCACCAATCTCCTCGAGCGTCATCTCCTGCTGTCCGATGCCGAAGAACATCTGTATGATTTCCTTCTCACGCTCGGTCAGTGTTGACAGTGCACGGTCTATCTCTTTCGAGAGCGACTCGTTCACCAGCTCACGGTCTGCCATCGGGGAGTCCTCGTTGGGCAGCACGTCGAGCAGACTGTTGTCCTCACCCTCTACGAATGGAGCATCGACAGAGATGTGACGGCCCGACACCTTCAGTGTGTCCGACACCTTATCTACTGGCACATCAAGCTCGTCTGCCAGCTCTTCTGCCGACGGACGACGTTCGTTCTTCTGCTCGAAGCGCGACAGTGCCTTGCTGATTTTGTTAAGTGAGCCGACCTGGTTCAGCGGCAGACGTACTATTCTCGACTGCTCTGCCAAAGCCTGCAGGATGGACTGACGAATCCACCACACGGCATAGCTGATGAACTTGAATCCACGTGTCTCATCAAACTTCTCAGCAGCCTTAATCAAGCCCAAGTTGCCCTCGTTGATGAGGTCGGGCAGGCTCAATCCCTGGTTCTGATACTGCTTTGCTACAGAAACCACGAAACGAAGGTTTGCACGGGTCAGTTTCTCAAGAGCTGCGCGGTCGCCTTTTCTGATGCGCTGGGCCAATTCTACTTCTTCTTCCACAGATATCAGACCTTCGCGGCCTATTTCCTGCAGATACTTATCAAGTGACGCGCTCTCGCGGTTGGTGATACTTTTTGTAATCTTAAGTTGTCTCATCCTATAAATCCGAATTTGGGGCAAAGGTATCGATTTATTTCTGTACCTCGCCTCTTTTTCTTGTTTTTTTCTTATGTATGACCGTCATGTTGCGGACGTACGTCCATAAACTTGTGGTCGTACGTCCATAAATCTGTGGTTGAACGTCCATAAATCTGTGGTCGTACGTCCATAAATCTGTGGTTGAACGTCCATAGATCCTGTGGTTGAACGTCCATAGATCCTGTGGTTGAACGTCCATAGACCCTATGGTTGAACGTCCATAGATCCTGTGCGAAAAACATCCGGCAGAAGCCCGAGGTCGTCATGACCCTGCTCCTGCCGGATTCATATTTGGTGGGTTCTATAAATTGGCTTTGTCTGATTGCGAGTTTATTTTCGAGGACAATTTGTCTGAGAGCAAAGGAGTATAGCGGGCTATACGACTGAGCGAACAGGCGAATTGGGCCGAAAAGAAGCCGCAAGATGACAAAACGTAACTCACGCTTACTTATTGACTCGTTAATTATTACGGTGGGAATTTTTAGAACCCACCATTTATATATAGGTCTATTCTACCCGCCGGACGAATGCATCATTCGTCGCTAAGGCTGACAGCATAGTTGGCTCTTCTGCCGCTCGGGAAGATTCCGGTGATGAAGAGTACCTGCTCAGGCGACTGTGTCGCTGTGCGCAGAGCCTGCTCCAGATCGTCGGTGGTACGCATGTTCTCGCCATTGACCTTCAGTATGATGAAGCCTCTGCGGACACCTGCATCCTTCAGCTTACCGTCCGATACTCCCGTGACTTCCAGTCCGTAGCTCAGTCCGAGCTGCTCCTTGGTGCTGTCGGATATTGGCTGGAATGCACCTCCAAGTACGTCCATGCCGGCATTCTTCACTACCTTGGTGTTGCCCTGAGAGTTCTTCAAGGTCAGGTCGACAGTCTTCTCCGACTTGTTGCGGACGATGGTCACCTTGATCTTGTCGCCAGGACGATGCTGTGCCAAAGCTTCCTGAAGCTCTGAGAACTTGTGGATCTTCTTTCCGTCGATGCCTGTTATGACATCGTTCTCCTTCAGCACACCGGCTGCCGAACCGCCATCAACGACTTCTGCCACATAGACACCGTCGCTGACACCAAGCTCCTCTATCTTCTTGCGCATCTCGGTGGTCTGCTCCTCAGACATTGTGAGGTCTGTGCCCAACGTGTTGCCACGGATGCCGAGCAATGCACGCTGCACGGTGCCATACTGCTTCAGGTCCGATACGACCTTAGTCATTATGCTTGTCGGAATGGCAAAGCCATAGCCGGAATATGCTCCTGTTGGAGAGTAAAGCATGGCATTGATGCCGACCAGTTCGCCACGTGCATTGACCAGCGCACCACCACTGTTACCCGAGTTGATGGCAGCATCGGTCTGTATGAACGACTGTATGTTGGCAGCCTGTCCGTTGGCAGCCGAGGTTCCTATCTGACGTGCCTTGGCACTGACAATACCTGCTGTGACGGTAGAGTTGAGGTTGAACGGGTTGCCGACAGCCAGTACCCATTCGCCGACTTTAAGTTCGTCGGAGTTGCCGACAGGCAATGTCGGGAAGTCGTCACCTTCTATCTTGACCAGTGCAAGGTCTGTATCAGCGTCCGTACCGATGACACGTCCCTTGAACTCACGCTCGTCGTTCAGCTTCACCGTAATCTCGTCGGCATTCTCGACAACATGGTTGTTGGTCACGATGTAGCCGTCACGCGAGATGATTACGCCCGATCCGTAGCCCACGCGAGGTTGTGTCTGTACCTGACGCTGCTGTCCACGGCCATCGCCGAAGAAGAAGTCGAAGAAGTCAGGCATATCCTGCACCGTCTGTGTCTTGCTCAGCTGTGTGGAGCGTATGTGTACCACAGCATGCACTGCCACCTCGGCAGCCTGTGTCAGGTCTACTGGTTGTGCGTCTGTGCCGTATGCGGCAAGACGGATATTCTCATTCTGCTTGAACAAGTCGGAGAACGAGGCAGTCTCCTGCTTGGGCATCATCTTGTACGTCGTATAAGCAGCCACTCCGGAGCTCAGCACTGCTATCGCAGCCACTCCTAAAATCGTTTTCACCTTTTTCATAAGCCTTAGTGTATTTCGTTTCACTGTTAATATTTTCTCTGTGGTAACGTTAAATTAAGTCTTCGTTTAACGTTTCCTGCGACGAAATAACAGCAAATCCTGTTCGCTTGTTCCACTCTGTCGCTCTTTTTTCCGTCTTTTAACAAAGGCTATCAGGGGCTTAACAGGGGTTAACTGCAACGCATGACATTTTTACACTATTCAAGCATCAGCGCACTGACACTCTTGCAGTCTGCGTGTATATCTCGTCACAGTTTCTCCACTCCTATGCCCGGACGTTCGGGCAACGTTATCTTTCCGTCAACGACTTCCATGCCACGGAAGCGGTCGTTGGTTATCAGCAGATTGCCATCAAGGTCGGCAAAGTCGACTGCCGGCGACAGCTGTGCCGCTGCCGACACCGCACACGAGGTCTCTGTCATGCACCCCACCATCACCTTCATGCCGAGTGCGCGTGCCATGTTAGCCATCTTCCACGCCTCACGCATTCCTGTGCATTTCATAAGCTTTATATTGATGCCGCTATAGACGCCTTGCAATGCCGCCACATCACGCAATCGCTGCACCGCCTCATCAGCAAAGACAGGCAACGGACTGCGCTCGGTCAGCCATGCGGCATCGTCAATCTGACCGACGGGCATAGGCTGTTCCACCATGACCACGCCACGCTCTGCCAGCCACCCAATCATGTCGAGTGCATACTGGCGGTCTTTCCATCCCTGGTTGGCATCGACGGCAATGGGCAGATCGGTCACCGTGCGTATGGTCTCTATCATCTCCTTGTCGTTGTCGCCACCAAGCTTCACCTTCAGGATGTTGAACTGGTCGGCACACTCGCGCGTCTTCTCCCGCACCACGTCGGGTGTGTCTATGCCGATGGTGAATGTGGTGCTTGGTGCCTTGCTCTTGTCAAGTCCCCAGATGCGATACCATGGAGCACCCAGCATCTTGCCGACAAGGTCGTGCAGCGCAATGTCGACAGCAGCCTTAGCTGCCGTGTCACCGTCGGACAGGCTGTCGACATACGTCAGGATGTCTTCCAGCTGGAACGGGTCATCAAATTGGCTAAGGTCTACCTTCTGCAGGAAGGACGACACGCTGGCAACGGTCTGCCCCAGGTACTGCGGCATGGAAGCCTCGCCGTAACCAGTGATGCCGTCATACTCTATCTCCACCTGCACGTCGGGTGTGGTGGTGCGTGAGTAGGACGACACGGTGAACACGTGCCGCAGCTTCAGCTCATAAGGGAAGAAGCTGAGCTTCATCCTTGCAGGGCCTAAGGAGTTTACATAGAAGTTGTTTGTGCTGCCGGCAGCATTGGCGGCTGTTGCAGTCAGTCCGGCTGCGGTGCCTAGTGCCACGGTCTTTAGGAAATCTCGTCTGTTTTGTTTCATATTGTGGGTTCTATAAATCGGCATTGCCGAAGTATGGATTGTTCTCTGTTGTAGTGAAATTGCTGTCGCTGCCCACCAAGTGCAGGAAGCGCACGGCGTGCAGCAGTCGGTTGAGGTTGAACTCGTCGTAGAGCTCGTCGGCAGGGTCGAAGCTACTCACATGGACATAGCCCTGCGAATGTATGAACCGCTTGCCACCTATGTACATGCCGACATGCGACACGCGTTCGCGCTTGCCGCCCTGTGCTTTCGTGCCGAAGAACACGAGGTCGCCTGGTTCCAGATTGCTGAAGTCAGGAGCTATGTCCACTCGTTTCCCGACGTATGCCATCTGCGATGCGTCGCGCGGAATGATGATGTCGTGCATGTAGAGCACTGTGCGCACGAAGCCACTGCAGTCCACGCCCTTCGACGAGGTGCCTGCCCAGAGATAAGGGAAGCCCATCATGGTGCGTGCTGTCGCGATGATCGATGCGGCATCATGCTTCGTCTGCTGCCGCCAGCTGTCGAGCTGGCACGATATGCCTTTGAGCACGTAGCCGCGCCGCCCGTCGGGATACTCCACGTTGTAGAACTTGCCCTTCTGCCCTATCAGTTTCAGTCTGTCGCCTGCCACAATGTCACTGACTACCTGCGATGTCTCTTTCGGCTCGGAGTAGACATACCCGAAGTGCTCGGTCACGACTATCTGCCGGCTGCTGTTCCAGCTGTCACGCTCTGCCTTTGTCATCCTTGTTATTCCCGCCGGATGCACCCAGGCTATGTAGTTGTCGGGCGTCTGCACGCGGAACCATGTGCCTTCGCGTTCGAGCACCCTCACCGGCATACCCATGAGAGCCTGCGACGTCATCTCGGCAGAGAAGTCGGGCTTCGTGCGCAGATTGCATACCGACAGGTTCACCACGCCGTAGGTCTCGTCGCCGAGCTGACTGCGGTCGGGCAGCAGGCGCATGTGGTCAATCACATTATATCGTTCTCTCTCGAGAGCCGACACCAGTGCCTCTTTGGCTGCCTCCGACGAAGTCTCACCACTCAGCAGCACGTCCTTTTCCGCCACGGCGAACGACGGTGCGTAGACCACCGTCCTGCTGTCGGGAGCATACTGAGTCTTTATGCTGTCGCTCAAGACCCGCACTCCGTCGGGCACGATGTCGTCGGCAACCGCTACGGCTGTCGGCATCAGCAGCATCACAGCTGCCGTCATAATCATATTGCGAATCATGTGTTTCATATCTGTGGTGTAAAGGTAGTGCAAAAATGCGTAACCATGCAAATAGGAAGTATTGTCGTGCTATGGCACGGGCAGAACAAAATCGGACAAGTTCGCTTGTCGTGCGCCCAACTTGCACTACCTTTGCAGCAATCAGAGGAGATGACAGCCGGACGGTCTGTCGCGTGCAGCCCTTGAGGCTGCAGGAGGAAAGTCCGGGCAACACAGAGCGTTCCACTTCTTAATGGGAAGCCGTCCGTGAGGGTGGAGTAAAGTAGAAGAAAATAACCGCCGCGTCCTTCGGGGCACGGTAAGGGTGAGAAGGTGAGGCAAGAGCTCACCAGCCTGGTGGTGACATCAGGGCTGTGCTTCTTGGAAGTTGAAAGGTCATGTAGACCAGTGCTTGAGGGCTGCTCGCCCGATGCTGGAGGGTAGACCGATAAAGCCGTGCGGCGACGTACGGCTCAGATAAATGACAGACACCTTGACCTCCGCGTCAAGGAACAGGACCCGGCTTACAGGCCGACTGTCGTCGCCTCTCTTTTTCTTATTGAAGAACACCATATTTATATATGAAGGTGGGTTCTCAAAGACAATCCACCGTAACATCTTAAATCTATAATCTAATGAAAAAACGATTTCTTTCATCAGCATTGCTGACATTGGCTTGCGTCTTAGGACTGAGCGCACAGCAGCAGAAACCCATCAACCTCGACCTTTGGCCCAACGGATTGCCAAACACCAATGGCATAGAGCAGCAAGGCTACGACGACAGCAAGAACAACTACAAACCGTCCATAACGGTCTATCTGCCCGAGTCTGACAGTCCGACACGTGCGGTCGTGATATGCCCGGGCGGTGCATACTTCATGCTGGCAATGGACAATGAGGGACACAACTGGAAGAACTTCTTCAACAATCAGGGCATTGCAGCAATCGTGCTGAAGTATCGCATGCCGCACGGCCACGACGACGTGCCGCAGTCTGACGCTTACGAGGCTATACGCACGGTGAAGCAGCATGCCAAGGAGTGGAACATCAACCCCGACGACATAGGCATCATGGGCTTCTCTGCCGGAGGACATCTGGCATCTACCGTAGCTACGCATGCTGCCGACGACGTACGTCCGGCATTCCAGGTACTATGGTATCCTGTGATATCCATGGACCCTGCGATAACGCACATGGGGTCGCACGACAACCTGATTGGCGAGAAGCCGTCTGCCGAGATGCAGAAGAAGTATAGCAACGAGCTACAGGTCAGCGACAAGACGCCGCGCGCCTTCCTGATGCTTGCCGACGATGACGACGTGGTGAATCCGCTCAACTCCACCCGCTACTACGAAGCTCTGAAAGCTCACGGCATACCTGCCACAATGCACATCCATCCATCTGGCGGACATGGCTTCGGCATCGGCGAATGGTTCAAGTATCATGCCGAGATGCTCATCGAGCTGCAGTCCTGGCTACAAAGCTTCTAAGGAAATGCTCACTGTAGGATACAGCCGTACAAGCACGAAAATCGCGGTGTCCCCATGACGGGAGCACCGCGATTTTCTTTCTATGTTATGTCAGTAATGTCTTTCGGCTTGCGCTGATTACATCATGCCACCGCCCATTCCTGGGTTGCCACCCTGCATAGGAGGAAGCGGCTCCTTCTTCTCTACGATGACGCACTCTGTTGTCAGGAACATTCCAGCGATAGAAGCTGCGTTCTCGAGAGCTACGCGAGTAACCTTGGCAGGATCTACGACGCCCGCTGCATGCAGGTTCTCGTATACGTCCTTGCGGGCATTGTAACCGAAGTCATCCTTACCCTCACGTACCTTCTGTACAACCACTGCACCTTCCTTGCCAGCGTTTGCTACAATCTGACGCAGAGGCTCCTCGATGGCACGCTTAACGATCTCGATACCTGTGGTCTCGTCGTCGTTCTCACCCTTCATTCCGTCGAGAGCAGACTGAGCGCGGATGTATGCTACGCCGCCGCCCGGGACGATACCCTCTTCGATGGCAGCACGTGTGGCACGCAATGCGTCGTCCACGCGATCCTTCTTCTCCTTCATCTCAACCTCAGAAGCAGCACCTACATACAGTACGGCTACGCCGCCTGCCAACTTAGCCAGACGCTCCTGCAGTTTCTCGAGGTCGTAGTGCGACTTCGTGTTCTCCATCTGCATCTTGATCTGCTCGATGCGGTCGTGGATGTTCTGTGTGTCGCCGTCGCCATTGACGATGGTTGTGTTGTCCTTGTTGACAACGACCTTCTCTGCCGAACCCAGCATCTCTACTGTGGTCTGGTCGAGCTTCAAGCCCTTGTCCTCGCTGATTACGACACCGCCAGTCAGGATTGCGATATCCTCAAGCAGGTCTTTACGACGCTCGCCGAAGCCAGGAGCCTTGACGGCGCATATCTTGAGCTGTGAGCGCAGACGGTTCACAACCAATGTTGCGAGTGCCTCGCTGTCGACATCCTCGGCGATAACCAACAGAGGACGACCAGTCTGTACAGCCGGTTCCAGGATAGGCAGGAAATCCTTCAGGTTAGAAATCTTCTTGTCGTAGATCAGGATGAGAGGCTTATCCATGACGCACTCCATCTTCTCTGTGTCGGTAACGAAGTAAGGAGACAGATAGCCACGGTCGAACTGCATACCCTCGACAACACCGATTGTTGTGTCTGTGCCCTTTGCCTCCTCGATGGTGATGACACCGTCCTTGGAAACCTTGCGCATAGCGTCTGCTATCAGCTTACCAATCTCAGGATCGTTGTTTGCAGATACAGAAGCAACCTGCTCAATCTTGTCGTAGTTGCTGCCTACCTTCTCTGCCTGATTCTGAATAGCCTCAACAACCTTGGCAACTGCCTTGTCGATACCGCGCTTGATGTCGATTGGGCTTGCACCTGCTGTTACGTTCTTCAGACCCTCAGATACGATTGCCTGTGCCAGAACGGTAGCAGTTGTCGTACCGTCACCAGCAGCGTCGCCAGTCTTAGAAGCTACTTCCTTCACCAACTGTGCGCCTGTGTTCTGATAAGCGTCAGCCAGCTCAATCTCCTTAGCCACTGTCACACCATCCTTGGTGATGTGGGGTGCACCAAACTTCTTCTCAATGATAACGTTACGTCCCTTAGGGCCAAGTGTCACCTTGACGGCGTTAGCCAGCGTATCGATTCCGGCCTTCAGCTGATTGCGGGCCTCAATATCGAATTTGATTTCTTTTGCCATGATATTTTCTCAGTTTTATGTGTGTTCTTGTTTTGTTGACTTCTCGTTCTCTATTACTCGACTACAGCGAAGATGTCGCTCTGGCGCATGATGAGGTACTTCTTGCCATCAACCTCGAGCTCGGTGCCTGCATACTTGCCATAGAGAACCTTATCGCCGACCTTGACAGTCATTGGGTCGTCCTTAGTACCGTTGCCGGCAGCTACGACTTCGCCTCTAACGGGTTTCTCTTTTGCGGTGTCAGGGATGATGATGCCACCGATTGTCTTCTCTTCTGCAGCGTCCGGAAGAACCAGAACTCTGTCTGCTAATGGTTTTACATTCATAGTTTTTAAATTTTACAGTTTATAATATTCTACGTTAATAATGCCTGGTGCTTGCCCACTTGGGCACTTCACCGTGCACACCCCGTTATGCTAAAACTATGCCAAAGAGAAGTAGCCACACCGTCGGCTGACATAATGTCTGCCATCGTGACACCAAGTCAGACAAAACGACCCGTATGCTGACAGTACTATATATAAAGAGGTGTTGGGTGTTGGGTGTTGGGTGTTGGGCGTTGGATGTTGAGTGTTGGATGTTGAACGTGTTATGGGTTGTGTGTTATGTGTTGTGTGTTGTGTGTTGCGTGTTGTGTGTTATGTGTTGCGTGACTGACATTGAGAGGACCTGCAGAGTCAGTAGAAAATACGTGGGGATATTTCCATGTCCTATATGTATGTACCTCTTCGAGGCACCACAGCAGGACATGAACGTGAAGCGTTAAGCGTGAAGC
>CAYXLA010000057.1:0-12627 GCA_964465765.1 uncultured Bacteroidaceae bacterium
CCGCCCCAAATCGCTTGCTTCAGCAATGGGACAAACCTGAATATCTTTGTTTCTGCCATCTTCCTAATACCTCCATCGCTGGTAGCATCCACACAACCAGTCGATTAAAAACAACACAAGCAGAACGCACACGAGTGCGCTCGCCTAAGGTGGGTTCTATAAATTGGCTTTGTCAGATTGCGAGGATATTTTCGAGGGCAATTTGTCTGAGAGCAAAGGAGTATAGCGGACTATACGACTGAGCGAACAGGCGAATTGGACCGAAAAGAGACCGCAAGATGACAAAACGTAACTCACGTATATTAGTTAATTTGTCATTTCATTACGGTGGGAATTTATTGAACCCACCTTAATAACGTTGAGCAAATGTGCGGCAAAGGTACAGATAAAAAAGGAGAATGCAAGCCTATTTCAAAAGTGTTTACTATCTGTTCAATAACCGTCCTAAAACCATTCTAAAAAGCCCCGTTTCGTTCTAAAACCTTCTATTTTGAACGAAACCGTTCTAAAATTCCGTGTTTGCGCAAGTAGGCACCCTAACGATGGGCATTCTTAGGGTCTAAGGATGGGCATTCTATGCTCCTAAGGATGCCCATTCAAAGGACCATAGAATGGGCATCCTTGGAACCCAACGATGGGCATTCATAGAAAGCAACATTGAGCACAGGTCGCATTCAATGCCAATTACACATTGATTGTTCGCGGCGCAATGCCACGACCATCCCGTAAAAGAAGCGTGCAAGCCAAGACAAGAATGTCCTTTTTTGTACTTTTGCGCACGGAACAGGAAGAGCAAAGTATACCTTATATATATGGAGTTTACGTATGATGTCATAGTGATAGGCGCAGGTCATGCCGGCTGCGAGGCTGCAGCGGCAGCTGCCAACCTCGGATCGAAGACATGTCTTGTGACGATGGACATGAACAAGATTGCACAGATGAGCTGCAATCCTGCTGTAGGAGGCATCGCCAAAGGACAGATTGTTCGCGAGATTGATGCTCTTGGCGGATTCATGGGCATTGTCACCGACAAGACCACCATACAGTTCCGCATGCTGAACCGCTCGAAAGGTCCTGCCATGTGGAGTCCACGCTCGCAGTGCGACCGTAACAAGTATATATGGACATGGCGTGAGATTCTGGAGAATACGCCAAACCTCAGTATCTGGCAAGACCAAGCGAAGGAACTCATCGTTGAAGACGGTGAGGTTAGAGGTGTGAACACTATATGGGGTGTAACGCTGAAGGCACGATGCGTAGTCATAACGGCAGGAACATTCCTCAACGGACTGATGCACATCGGACGAAACATGGTTCGTGGTGGACGTATCGCAGAACCTGCAGCTACAGGACTTACCGAATCAATTGCTGCAAATGGCATAGAATATGGACGCATGAAGACGGGCACTCCCGTGAGAATAGACGGACGGAGCGTGCATTTCGAAGACATGGAGGTGCAGGATGGCGAGAACGACTTCCACAAGTTCTCATTCCTCGACACAAATATCCGCCACCTGAAACAACTGCCGTGCTGGACAACATACACCAACAACGATGTTCACGACATCTTGCGAAGAGGATTGCCCGATTCTCCGCTGTACAACGGACAGATACAGAGCATTGGTCCACGCTACTGTCCGAGCATTGAGACAAAGATTGTGACCTTTGCCGAGCGTGATCATCACCAGCTGTTCCTTGAGCCTGAGGGAGAAACCACACGCGAGCTTTATCTCAACGGCTTCTCCTCTTCCCTGCCGATAGACATACAGCTCGAAGCGCTCAAGCAGATACCGGCATTCCGCGACATTGTCGTCTACAGGCCAGGCTACGCTATAGAATATGACTTCTTCGACCCTACACAACTGAAGCACACGCTTGAATCGAAGAAAGTCCGCAATCTGTTCTTCGCAGGACAAGTCAACGGAACAACAGGATATGAAGAGGCCGCAGGACAAGGCATAATGGCTGGCATCAACGCACACATCAACTGCCATGGCGGTGAACCATTCGTGCTGGGACGTGATGAAGCCTACATCGGTGTTTTGATAGACGACCTCGTGACAAAAGGTGTCGACGAACCATACCGCATGTTCACATCGCGCGCTGAGCACCGCATATTGCTGAGGATGGACGATGCCGATATGCGATTGACGGAGAAAGCCTATAACATCGGCCTTGCCACAAGGCACCGGTACGACCTGATGAAGTCAAAGCGTGATGCGATAGAGCACCTCATAGACTTTGCGAAGGAATACTCGGTGAAACCAGAGAATGTAAACCAAGAACTTGAACGATTGGGCACAGCTCCACTGAAGCACGGATGCAAGTTGATGGAACTGCTCGCACGGCCACAAGTGTCGATGGCAGGAATGACAGAACTAATGCCAGACGTCATGGCCATCGTTGCTGGAATAACCGACAGACACGATGAAACCATCGAAGCAGCCGAGACACTCATTAAATATAGCGGCTACATCGAGCGGGAGAAGCAAGTTGCAGAGAAGCTGCACCGCCTCGACAATATAAAGATACAAGGCAAGTTTGACTACAGCAACATTCAGTCTTTGTCCACCGAAGCACGACAGAAGTTGACAAGGATAGATCCCGTGACAATAGGACAAGCAAGCCGCATACCCGGAGTGTCGCCAAGCGACATAAATGTGCTGCTCGTGCTCGCACAGAGATGAGATGACGACACATGTTCCACGTGAAACTTTAGAAACATAAATACCTTAAACTCAAAAAGAATGGACAACAACGAACTGATCAAGAATCTGCGCACGGTCCCGGACTTCCCATACAAGGGAATCATGTTCTACGACGTAACGACACTGTTCAAGAACCCTGCCGCAATGAAGGAAATAGCCGACCGCCTGTATGAGACATATAAGGACAAAGGCATTACAAAGGTTGTGGGCATCGAATCACGTGGATTCATTATGGCACCAATATTGGCAGTAAGGTTGGGTGCAGGCTTCGTACCAGTCAGGAAACCTGGTAAGTTACCAGCAGAGACAATAGAGCAGAGCTACGACAAGGAGTATGGCAAGGACACCATACAGATGCACAAGGATGCAATCGACGAGAACGATGTAGTACTGATACACGACGACCTTCTGGCTACAGGAGGTACGATGAAAGCTGCATGCGACCTTGTGAAGCAACTCCATCCTAAGAAGATAATGGTCAACTTCATCCTCGAACTGAAGGAACTTGGCGGACGAGACGTGTTCGACAAAGACATTGACGTCACGACAATATTGAAGGTCGCAGGCAAATAAGGTGCGTCGATAAGACTGATGCAAATAGCTGTCAATGAGCGACGATCAATCAAGAGAGCTTGCGGAAAAGCTGTACGGAATCATTAGCAGCCTGCCCGAGAAGCCCGGTAGTTATCAGTACTGGGACGATGAAGGTGTAATAATATATGTAGGGAAGGCACGCAATCTGAAGAAACGCGTGTCGTCCTACTTCAATAAGACACAGGACTCGGCAAAGACGCGCATGCTCGTCAGCAAGATTAGAGACATTACATACACCACGGTCAACACCGAGGAGGATGCGCTCAATCTGGAAAACAGGCTTATAAAGAAGTATAAGCCTAAATACAACGTCAAGCTCAAGGACGACAAGACATACGCCTCGATAGCCATCAGCAAGGAAGAATTTCCACGTATATTCTCCGCTCATCAGAGGGACAAGAGGGCTATCTACTACGGTCCATACACGCACAGTCAGACCAGGAAGGACCTTCTGGAACTTATAAAACACCTCTACCCCATCAGGACTTGCAAGCTGAATCTGACGGAAGACAACATAGCAGCAAACAAGTTCAAGGTCTGCCTGGAATATCATCTAGACAACTGCGAAGCACCTTGTATCGGCAAACAGAGCAGGGAAGAATACAACAGAAACATCAAGGATGCAGAGGAGATTCTAAAAGGCAATACACGCGACCTTGAACAGCAGATGCTCAAGGAGATGACGGCATTGGCATCAGACCTCAGGTTTGAGGAAGCAGAAATCATCAAGAAGAGATACCTGTTGCTGAAGAACTACAATGCACGGTCTGAAGTCGTCAACTACAGTCTCGACAACATCGACGTGTTCAGCATAGAGGAAGACGACGAGAAGAAGTCTGCGTACATAAACTTCATGCACGTCAAGAGCGGAGCCATAAACCAAAGCTTCACTTTCGAATACAAGAAGCGGCTCGACGAGACAAAGGTAGAGCTTTTGGCAATGGGAATCAGTGAGATGCGACAACGGTTCGGGAGCCATGCCAAGGAGATAATAGTACCCTTTGAGCTTGGATTCACCATGAACGAAGCAACATTCACCGTACCACAACGCGGAGACAAGAAGAAGCTGCTGAGCCTGTCGGAGATGAATGTCAAGGAGTACAAGCTCGACCGCATAAAGCAGGAAGAGAAGCTGAATCCAGAGCAACACGCCGTCCGCCTACTCACAGAGCTACAGAAACTTCTGCATCTTGACAAATTGCCCCTTAGAATCGAGTGTTTCGACAACTCCAATATCCAAGGCTCCGACCCTGTGGCAGGATGCGTGGTCTTCATAAAGGCAAAACCCTCGAAGAACGACTACCGCAAATATAACATCAAGACGGTGGAGGGACCAGACGACTATGCCTCGATGCGAGAGGTGGTACACCGTAAGTACAGCCGTGCCATTGAGGAAGACACTCCCCTACCCGACCTGATAATCACCGATGGTGGCATCGGTCAGATGCATTCGGTGAAAGAAGTGATTGACGGACTGGGATTGCACATCCCCATTGCCGGACTTGCCAAGGACAACAAGCACCGCACCTCAGAACTTCTATATGGTTTCCCACCACAGACCATCGGCGTGAACACCAACTCGGCACTGTTTAAGTTCCTGACGAGGATACAGGATGAAGTTCATAGATTTGCCATCACGTTCCACAAGGACAAGAGAAGCAAGCATCAGGTATCGTCGGAGCTTGACAACATAAAAGGAATAGGCGAAAAGACACAGAAGGCGCTGCTGAAACACTTCAAGAGCGTGAAGCGCATCGGCGAAGCATCTGCAGAGGAACTCGAGAAGGCAATAGGAGCAGCTAAAGCCAAACTCGTGAAAGGATATTTCGAAAACAAAGGAATAGTATAGCAAAACACGGAGGACAACACGATGAGAATAGTGATACAGAAAGTCCAGCACGCTTCAGTGACAATCAACGGTCAGTGCAAGTCCAGTATAGGCAAAGGACTCCTGGTGCTTGTGGGAATAGAAGAGGCAGACACTCAGGACGACATAGACTGGCTGTGCAAGAAAACGATAAATCTGCGTATCTTTGAGGACGAGAACGGTGTGATGAACCGCTCTGTGAGGGACGAAGACGGAGAGATACTGGTAGTCAGCCAGTTCACGTTGATGGCATCGACCAAGAAAGGCAACCGTCCATCGTATATCCGTGCAGCCCGACCGGAGATATCCATACCGCTCTACGAAGAGTTCTGCAGCCACATGTCGCAGGAACTTGGCAAGCGTGTAGGCACTGGCGAATTCGGTGCAGACATGAAGGTTGAGCTGCTCAACGACGGACCTGTGACCATTTGCATCGACTCTAAAAACAAGGAATAATATATAGGTAGCTTCAAAAAAACTCCCACAATAAGACGTATGACCATAGCAGAAGCACAGCATCTTGTGGACGACTGGATACACACGTACGGCGTCCGCTATTTCAGCGAACTGACAAACATGGCGGTGCTGACCGAAGAAGTCGGCGAACTGGCACGAGTCATGGCGCGCAAGTATGGCGACCAGTCGTTCAAGCCAGGCGAGAAAGACAATGCCGGAGAAGAGATGGCAGACATCTTGTGGGTGCTTCTATGCCTTGCCAACCAGACGGGAACCGACCTTACGGCAGAGTTCCAGAAGGGCTTGGAGAAGAAGACCGAGAGAGACAAAGAAAGACATATCAACAACCCGAAACTTAAATAGCACATCATTCTTATGGAAGAGACATTCAAAGGATTTGACTTGATAGAGAACAACGAAGGACGTACACCCAGCGAGAGCAAGTATGAAGCTACGCTGAAGAAGTACAAGACCAATATCGACGACGAGGAAGTCAGCGCCAAGGTCAGCAAGCTCCTAGCAGAAAAGGCTGCAGAGAACAACACCGAGGACGTCAAGAAGTTCCTCTTCAACTGCATTGACCTCACCACACTGAAGGTGACAGACAACGACGAATCTGTCATGAATTTCACCAAGAAAGTCAATCAGCTCGACAACGACTATCCATTCCTGAAGAACGTTGCAGCCATCTGCGTCTATCCTTGCTTTGCCGAGATTGTGCGTGCCACACTCGAAGCCGACAATGTCAACATAGCTTGTGTCGCCGGTGGCTTCCCATCGTCGCAGACATATATAGAGGTGAAGATTGCCGAGACAGCCATGGCGCTGAAGGATGGAGCCGATGAGATCGACGTCGTGCTGCCCGTCGGCAAATATCTGGCTGGCGACTACGAGGCCGTCAGCGACGAGATCGACGAACTCAAGGAGACCTGTGGCGACAAGAAGCTGAAGGTCATTCTCGAGACAGGAGCACTAAAGAAAGGCAGCGACATCAAGAAAGCCGCCCTACTCTCACTCTATTCCGGTGCCGACTTCATCAAGACCTCGACAGGCAAGATTGACGTAAACGCCACACCTGAAGCAGCTTACGTGATGTGCCAGACGCTCAAGGAATATCACAAGCAGACGGGACTGCGCAAGGGATTCAAGGCTGCAGGAGGCATCAAAACCGTGCAGGATGCCATCAACTACTACACCATCGTGAAGGAAGTCCTCGGCAAGGAATGGCTCGACAACAAGTACTTCCGCATCGGTACCAGCCGCTTGGCAAACATGCTTCTAAGCGACATCCTCGACAGGGAAACGAAACTGTTCTAAACTGTAACCGTGGGGCGTTATGCAATCATAACGCCCTACCCCACTCGTAGGCTTTCTGCGGGGAGTCCGACTTCTCAATATCGGCACGTGTCCAGCTGCCCGTCGATGCCAGTATGCCCAGATTCTCCCAGTTCATGAACTTGGCGAAGTGATTGAAAAACACCATTGCAGCCTCTGCCGAGTCTGTACTGGTGTCTGCCATCGACAGCAGCAGCATCGTCTTCTTGCCGCACTGCAGGGCAGAGTTGTTGACATAGAAGCGGTCTATGACGCTCTTAATCTGTGAGTTGATGTTGTAGTAGTAGATTGGCGTCACGAAGACTATGACATCGGCATCCATCAGATGCGGATTCAGCTCTTCCATGTCGTCCTTATAGACACACCCCTTACCCTTCGTTATGCACGCATTGCAGCCAATGCAGCCATGAACGTTCTTTAGTGCAGCATCAAAGCGGAACACCTCATGTCCTGCCTCTTTGGCACCTTCTATGAACTTGTCGGCAAGCAGAGCCGACGTGCCATTCCGGTGGGCACTGCCGGTGATTACGGTAATCTTCATTGTGTCTTTCCTCTTATTTAGTGGAATTACTTCGTGCGGTCGATGCAGTAATCCAGATAGGCCTTCAGCGCACGCAGCGTGTCTGAATCCTGGAACCTGTCGAGCAGTGCCAAAGCCTTGGCACGCAGCTCATTGATGACGCTATAGGCATACTCAATGCCGCCGTTCTCCTTGGCGAAACGCACCAGTCGGCTAATCTCGTCATCCGAAGCCCTGCAACCTCTCACCTGCAGCGCCAGCTCCATATATTCCGACTTCTCGGTATTGTTCAGAGCATACAGCACAGGCAGCGTCAGCTTGCCTTCGAGCATGTCATTGCCGGTCGGTTTGCCCACCTCGGACTCATCGAAGTAGTCGAATATGTCATCGCGTATCTGGAAGCACAGCCCTACGTATTCGCAGAACTGCGACATCATCTTCATGGCATCCCTGCCCGCTCCCACCGATACGGCAGCCACTTCGGCAGCCGACGTGAAGAGGATGGCTGTCTTGTTGCGGATTATGTCGAAGTAGACGTCGTACGACAGGTCTTTTCCCTGCGTGTTGTACAGCTGCAACAGTTCGCCTTCGGCAAGCCTCCTGCCTATATTCGACACAATGTCAATTATCTGCACATTGCGCGTCATGCCCGCATGCATCAGTGCATTGGCAAGCAGGAAGTCGCCCGAGAGCACCGCCACCTTGTTGTTGAACATCTTGTTCACCGACGGCTGTCCGCGACGTTCGTCACTCTCATCCACCACGTCGTCGTGCACCAGACTGGCATTATGCAGCAGTTCCAGTGCCAATGCCGAATGGTAGGTCGCATCATTCACCTGTCCCAGCAGCTTGGCACACAGAAACACCAGCATGGGTCTCATCATCTTGCCGTTACGGTTCAGCAGGTAGGCAATGACGGTTTGCAACAGGGCATTGTCGGTTGTCAGGGCTGAGGCATAAAGGGACTGCAGTCTGTCCATCTCTGCCTTTATCGGCGATAATATGGTGTCCAATCTGTCTGACATAAATTCCGTTTCGATGCCACAAAATTAGTCATTTCACGGCAACACGGGCTATTTTTTGTACTTTTACGCCTAAATAATCGACTTATGGAAACTCCGAACACCCTATTTCTTCTTGATGCCTACGCCTTGATCTATCGAGCTTACTATGCTCTCATCAAGAACCCGCGAATCAACTCCAAGGGACTCAACACATCTCCCATCTACGGTTTCGTCAACACCCTCGAGGAGATCATCAAGAAGGAGAACCCCACATATATAGGTATAGCCTTCGACCCTTCGGGACCCACATTCCGCCACGAGCTCTACCCTGAGTACAAGGCGCAGCGCGAGAAGACGCCCGAGGACATCCGTCGTGCCGTTCCCGTCATCAAGGACATCATCCGTGCCTACCGCATCCCCCTGCTCGAGGTCAGCGGCTATGAGGCTGACGACGTGATAGGCACACTGTCCTGTCAGGCTTCCAGCAGCAACATCCTGACCTATATGGTCACTCCCGACAAGGACTACGGACAGCTGGTCAAGCCAAACGTCATGATGTACCGCCCCAAGCACAGCGGTGGCTTCGAGATTATGGGCACCGAGGAGGTGAAGCAGAAGTATGGCGTCGACAACACGCTTCAGATCATCGACCTGCTCGGGCTGATGGGCGACAGCTCCGACAACATCCCCGGCTGTCCTGGCGTTGGCGAGAAGACGGCACAGAAACTCATAAAGGATTTTGGCAGCATCGAATCGTTGCTCCAGCGGACCGACGAGCTCAAGGGTGCCTTGAAGAAGAAGGTCACCGACAACATCGAGCAGATCCGCTTCTCCAAGTTCCTTGCCACCATAAAGACCGATGTCCCCATAACCCTCAACCTCGAGGAGCTGAAGAACAACGGTCCCGACCTCGGCGCACTCCGCTCCCTGTTTCAGGACCTGGAGTTCCGCACCATATTCGAACGCATCAAGGGCAGACTGGGACAAGACGTCGCGCCGACTCCCGTTGCCGAACCCGACCTCTTCTCTGCCGCCACAGTCGCCGCACCCAAGCCTCGCACTGAAGGCAAGAATGCAGAGCCTGTTCAAGGCGATTTGTTTGCGATAAATCCGACCAACTGTCAAGGCGACGGATTTTTTTCGAAGGAAAACGGGTTATCGGGTGCCTCTACGGCATATCATCTCGCTGACACTGAGGACGATATAGCCCATTTTTTCAGTGTCATGAACGGAGCACAATCTGTGTCAATCCGGTTGGATGCCACAGGCCTTGAGCCCATGACCGCCTCTTTGAACGGCATCTCCCTCTGCCGCGACGCCAACGACGCCTACTACATCCCCCTACCCTCGTCGGACCCTGACGAGACCGCCCGCCGACTCCGACTGCTCGAACCGGTGCTCGGGAGTACCGACTGCGTCAAGGTGGGACACAACATCAAGTACGACATCATCGTGCTCCACAACCACGGGCTCGACCTCAAGGGCAACATCTTCGACGTCATGCTGGCACACTACCTGCTGCAGCCCGAGCTCAACCACAGCCTGAGCTACCTCACCGACATCTGCCTTGGCGGCATGGTGACCAAGAGCGACGACGAGCCCTACAAGAGCGTCTGCCTCAAGGCTGCTGCCATCAGCCGCCTCAATCTCGTGCTCGAACGCGAGGTCAGCACCCGACATCTCGACCGCCTGCTCTACAACATGGAGCTGCCGCTAGTGCCTGTCCTCGTCCGCATGGAGACAAACGGCGTGCTCATCGACACCGCAGCACTCCAGCAGACGTCAGCCGACTTCACCTCCCGACTGGGCAGCATCGAGCAGGCCATCTATGCCGATGCCGGAACCACCTTCAACATCAGCTCGCCCCGACAGGTCGGCGAGGTGCTGTTCGACAGGCTCCATCTCTCCTCCAAACCCAAGAAGACCAAGGGCGGACAGTACGTCACTTCCGAGGATGTGCTCGAATCCCTCAAGTCGAAGCACCCCATCATCGGCAGAATCCTCGAATACCGTGGCCTCAAGAAGCTCCTCGGCACCTACACCGACGCCCTGCCGCAGCTCATCAATCCCACGACCGGACGCATTCACACGTCGTTCAACCAGGCAGTGACAGCCACAGGTCGCCTCAGCTCCAGCAACCCCAACCTGCAGAACATACCTGTCCGCGACGACGAAGGACGCGAGATTCGCAAAGCCTTCATCCCCGACGAAGGCTGTCTGTTCTTCTCTGCCGACTATTCGCAGATCGAGCTGCGCATCATGGCACACCTTAGCGGCGACGAAAACATGATCGCTGCCTTCCGCGAAGGACACGACATCCACGCCGCCACAGCAGCCAAGATCTACAAGGTCGGCATCGACGACGTCACCAAGGACATGCGCCGCAAGGCTAAGACAGCCAACTTCGGCATCATCTATGGCATCTCCGTCTTCGGACTTGCCGAACGACTGGAGATAAGCCGCGCCGAAGCCAAGGAGCTCATCGACGGATACTTCCGCACCTATCCACAGATCAAGGCCTACATGGACAGCAGCATCGAGTCGGCACGACGCAACGGCTACGTCGAGACCATCTTCGGCCGCAAACGCTATCTCCCCGACATCAACTCCGGCAACTCCATAGTGCGCGGCTATGCCGAACGCAACGCCATCAATGCACCCATACAGGGCAGTGCTGCCGACATCATCAAGATGGCAATGATAAACGTCTTCCGCGAGATGGAGAGTAACCATTTGAAAGCAAAACTTATTCTGCAGGTCCACGACGAACTCAACTTCAGCGTTCCACCCGAGGAGAAAGATCTGTTGCAAAGCATCGTGATACGCCAGATGGAGAGCGCCTACACCATGAAGGTGCCACTCAAAGCCGACTTCGGCTGGGGCAACAACTGGCTCGAAGCACACTAAATGACGTGAAGAAGCCTCACCCCGGCCCTCCCCTAAAGGGAGGGGGGGTATTTAAGTCCGTCCCGTTAAGGGAGGATTTAGGAGAGGCTTGAAGGGCTGGGGATAGGCTCTTCAGCGGACGTGGTGCCTCGAAGAGGTACACGCGCCCCAGGACCATGTTATGTGTTATGTTTTGTGTTGACATTTTGCCCACGCAGCACGCTTAACGCTTAACGCAGCATGTCTTTTGTTCCGCGGACCATAAAGATATCAGCGGACGAGATCCATCCCGTTAACCTTAATTAACATTGAAACAAAAAGCTCACTTTCCGGTCGGAAGCAAAGACAAGTTGTAACCTCCGTTCTGCATAAGCATCAACAAAAGATGCACCTTGGCCCGCAGGCTTGCAAAGAGACAATTTGCAAAATAGTTTCAAGTGACACCATGCTCAAAAAAGTGTGGTTAGAATTTGTTTTGTCAAGCATCGGTGGTACTTTTACATAGTCAAACAACAAGAACGCTTGACATATTGAAACAACAACGTAAAAACAACAACACTAATAAAAGAGAGAAAGGGTCATACTATGAGAACTCTTAGATTTTTCCTTCTGGCATCATTAATGATGGTATGCAGCACCAGCGTGTTCGCCGACAAGAACGACAAGCTGATCTACAACAACGAAGAGGTAAACGGACTTATGGTCACCCAGACCGTCTATAAGAACGACAACAGCATGCTCACCAACTTCATGCAGTACAACTACAAGTACGACGACCAGAACCGCATGATCGAGAACCTGAGCAAAAAGTGGAACGACTCCAAGAACGAGTGGCAGAACGACATGAGCATCCGCTACACATACGAGGGCAAGATGGTCACCACGTCCTACTACAAGTGGAACAAGAGCAAGAAGCAGTTCCAGCTCATCCCCGAGATGACAGTCACGATGGACAACACCAACCTGTAAACTCCATCAGCACGATACCACCATTAGTACTGACATAATGTTTATAACTTGAGAGAGGGAGGCTACCAATCCGGTCAGCCTCCCCTCTTTTTTATGCCATGGCATAACATAAAGCGTGAGACGTGCTGCGTGAAAGTCTTTCAAAGGACGTGAATACATCCTGCATCACCCAACATCCAACACCTTTATAGGGATCAGTAGAAATATTGTGGGGACAATGAAATCTGTTCATATCCTGTGGCGCGTGTACCTCTTCGAGGCACATACTGGGTGCGTTCAATACCCCAG
>CAYXLA010000058.1:0-12476 GCA_964465765.1 uncultured Bacteroidaceae bacterium
GTCCTATATATATAATGGTGCAGGACTCTATATATAATAAGGTGTAGCGTCCCTATATATAATAAGGTGCATCGAGCCAAGTCCTACATGTATGTACCTCTTCGAGGCACGGATAGATGACGTCTACGTTGCCCCAGTCTGCGCTACGCTTAGGCTGGGGTTATCCATATAATCAACCTCTTCGAGGCTGCAAGTCCTATAGCGTAAGTGCAATCCAAGGCGGCATGTCCTATTAGTGCGACTGTCATGCCTGATGACCTAACGATGCGCGCACCAAGTATACAACACCCAACACACGACATCCAACACTGACGCCTTAGGCATCCTGCCGTGGCGCCTTGTCATAGCGCAGACTTAAGGCTGTACATCCTATGAGTGTAAGCACCAAGCAGCGGCACCTCTTCGAGGCTGCACGTCCTATAGCGTAAGAGCAATCCGTGACCGCATGTCCCATAAGTGCGACTGTCATGCCTGATGACCTAACGATGCGCGCACCAAGTATACAACACCCAACACACGACATCCAACACTGACGCCTTAGGCATCCTGCCGTGGTGCCTCGAAGAGGTACATTATGTGGATAACCCCTGACTAAGGGAGCAAAGCGACCGCAGTCTGGGGTCAAGGCGCGCCCTCAATCACGTGCCTCGAAGAGGTACATACACTCAGGACATGCACTGATTGCACTGCTCCACTAAATATCTACGCAGGGAATGGTCAAGTTAGCCAATTACGGACGATAGCTACAATCATGTGAGCAGATAACCAAAGTCGTGTTAGGAGTTAGATGAAGTCGTCTCACATCGAACGTTGTGAACGTTCACATCGAACGTTGTGAGTGCTCACATCGAACGATGTGAATGCTCATATCGAACGATGTGAATGCTCATATCGAACGATGTGAGAGGACTTTGGTTAGCTTCCTGAACGATATCTGCCAGTCTCATAAGGCATTACAGCTAATATGCTGCATGACTTTGTCCAGCGAGACACTTTTGAGCATACGGGCACAAGTGCAGGAGCATTGGCTTTGTAGGCAAGACCTTGATACGGAAGGATGCGATTGCAGCACGGTTCGTCGAAACGGGTATGGCAGTTCGTCGAAAGACTGCCACGGGGAAAGACGGACAGGAATACCTTTGTCGGACGGAGAGAATTTCATCATGTCGGAGAAAGATTGTACCTTGCGATGAAAAAGAGCGGATACATGCTAAGATATAGGAAGACACGCGAGACGCTGGCAGTGCAGATTGCCATCTGCCTGATAGTGCTGTTGGGACCGGCGGCAGTGGCTTTCTTCTTGTCTTTTGATTCGGCGAAAGCGTTTGAGGTATTAAGAGCTTCGGCAATATGTACAGTCCCTGTACTCTTTATCTATTTTGTCGATTACTATTATCTGGTGACCCGACTGCTGTTCGGCAGACGAGTCTGGTTCTTCTCGAGTATAAACCTTGTCTTGATTGTAGCCGGTCTTTCCGGCATAGGGATATCCTTCAGAGTGTGGGAATTGCCGGATGAAGCCCGCATACCAGCCATAGTAGGTCTGGTCATGTTCTTGGTGACAAGTCTGATGGTTATAACCTATGCCATAGGAGCAAGAGGCCGCATGAAGTGGGATTCATTGTTGAAGGAACTGGAGGATGAGAAGCAGAAGAACACCGAGGCAGAGCTGTCGTGGCTGAAGAACCAGTTGAACCCGCACTTCCTGTTCAACACGCTGAACAACATATCGAGCCTCGTGCAGATAGATGCCGACAGCGCACAGGACAGCATCAGTCAGCTCAGTGACCTGCTGCGCTATGCGCTGTATGAGTCGAACAAAACCGAGGTGCCATTGGCAAATGAGATTGAGTTCATGAACAACTACATCGACCTGATGAAGCTGCGTTGCAACGAGATGAGTACAGTGACTACCGACTTGCAGGCAGGCGACAGGCCGATAGCCGTCGTGCCATTGCTGTTCATATCGGTCATAGAGAACGCCTTCAAGCACGGCATAAGCACCAGAGACCGGTCGTTTGTCGACATACATCTGCACGTAACAGGCGACGACATCACATTCACATGCGACAACAGCAACTACCCAAAGCCCGATACCAACCGTAGCGGGTCGGGCGTAGGACTGGAGAATATGGGACGACGATTGAAACTACTGTATCCCGAACGCTACACCTATTTCCATGAGTTGCGCGAAGGCAATGTCTATCATGTGGAGATAACGCTCAGAGGCTGTACGCCCCAAACACTGAAGGAGGACAAGAATAATGGATAAGCTTAGATGCATGGTAGTGGACGATGAGCCACTGGCAGTGAAGATGATAGAGAGTTTCATTGAGCGAACAGACTTCATGGAGCTGTCGCAGTCGTTCACCGACTCTATAGCAGCACTCGATGCTCTGAAGAAAGATCCAGTAGACGTAATCTTCTTAGACATACAGATGCCCGACCTCGACGGCATGACACTTGCCGCCATGGTGCCTGCAGAGACACGCATCATATTCACAACAGCATTCAAGGACTTTGCCTTCGACAGCTATGAGGTGAATGCATTGGACTTCCTACTGAAGCCTATACGCTACAACAAGTTCCTTGCTGCAGCCGAGAAGGCACGCCAATGGTTCGACATGAAAAACAAGAAGGCAGAAGCTGATGTTCCCGCACCTACCGCCAAGCGCAACAGCATATTCCTGCGTGTGGACGGACAGATAAGGCAGGTGCCACTGGACAAGATACTATATGTCAGCGGCATGAAGGACTACGTGATGTTCTATATTGAAGGAGAGAAGCGTGCGCTGGTGACACACCAGACCATGAAGTCGGTAGAAGAGATGCTGCCGACAGATATGTTCATGCGGGTGCATCGGTCATACATAATTGCGCTCGACAAGATACGCACCATCGACCGCAACAACTGCATCTATATAGGAAATGAAGTTATCCATGTGAGCGAAGGCTACGTGGATAACTTCAATAAATATGTCAGGATGAATATTCCTGGTGCTTGATTTGTCAGTCGACGAACTTGCCCTTCGACGCATCACGGTCCTTAGGTGCAGGCACCTCTTCAGGATAACCGCAAAGGATGATGTTCTGAAGTTCGTAGTTGTCACTGAATCCGAACTTGGTCTTCAAGTATGCCTTGGCATCGTCGGAAGAGTTGATCATAGCAGCCGGAGCAGCCTGATAGACGGTGCCTAAGCCCATGGACTTGGCAGCGAGCAGGATGTTCTCGCACAGCAGTGCAGCATCGACAGCCGACCATGACATACCTTCGGTGGCATTCTCTGCAGCTACGAAGAATACCGCAGGAGCATTCTGGAACGCATTCTTACCGTTAAGACGCTCTGCCATGCCTGCCCCCATCTCTGTCTTCAGCATCATTGCCGACAGTTCGTTGAGGATGTCCTGACTGTCGACAACACGTACCTCCCAGTCCTGCTTGTTCATGGCACTCGGTGCCTGCAGACCTGCATCGATGAGAATCTGCAAGGTGTCGCGGCTTACAGGTGTAGCCTTGTAGCTGCGAACGCTTGTGCGTGTCATGATAGTCTCTATAACCTGATTCTTCTCAGGAGCTGCGGCTCCTGCACTTTCTGCAGCCGGCTGCTGCGAACAACCTGTAGCCATGACCAAGAGTCCGGCTCCAAGCAACATTGACTTTAAACATTTCATAGTCTCTGAACTTTATTTAAGTGATTAAACGACGGACCTACGAGCGTCCATGCGCAAAGTTATTGAATACACAATGCTACAGCACTGCCTGTTTAGTTAAAAAAACGTATCATTTTGTCTTTATTGCTGTCCCTTTTGCCCTAATGAGCCGACTGCCGCACATCTGTTTGCAGGATTTGGAATACTTTTGCGGCGATAAAAACAAACACACACTGCCACATGCGGAGAACGGCACACACACTACTCGCCATCGCATTATGCGCCATGACGCTATGCTCTTGCGGAGACTTGCTCGAAGCACACCCCTATGACGCGAAGACAAGCGGCGAGACACACATAAACAGGAAGAACATCGGTCTGATAGAAGAGCGGCTTGCCGGACGCGACAGCATACGCTTCGCCTTCATCAGCGACACGCAACGCTGGTATGACGAGACGGAAGATGTAGTGGAAGACCTGAACCGGCGTGGCGATGTGGACTTCGTTGTTCATGGTGGCGACTTCACCGACTTCGGTGTGACAGAGGAGTTCACATGGCAACGCGACATACTCGAAGGGCTAGAGGTGCCGTATGTAGGCGTCATCGGTAACCACGATTGCCTTGGCAACGGAGAATATACATTCCACAAGATATTCGGCGACTACAACTTCGCCTTCACTGCAGGCAACGTGCGTTTTATATGTCTAAACACCAACGCACTGGAGTTCGACTACTCGCAAAACATACCAGACTTCACCTTCATGACCGATGAGTTGAAGAACTTCCCCACAGAGACCACGAAGACAGTCTTCCTGATGCATGCACGACCAGGCAGTGATGTCTTCAACAACAACGTGTACGAGCCATTCGAATACTATGTACAGATGTTCCCCAACGTGCAGTTCTGCATGAATGGGCACAACCACTCGCTGGAGGCAGTGGACCTGTATGGCGACGGCACCATCTACTTCCAGTGTCCGAACATCGAGAAACGGAAGTACTACATCTTCACCATCACCGACGGAGGCTACAGCTATGAGACGATTTCTTTCTAAGCTACTTGTTGCCGTCGTCGCCTTGACATGCCTCAGCATGCCTGCCATCGCACAGCAGGAAGACCCGCAACACCGCACAACATACGAGGAAAGGCTCGCGCGCAGGCAGCAACGCTTCCTGAAGCTGATGCCTACACATACACGGCTGCAGTTCTATGGCGACATGGGACTGGTGTCAGTAGGCATCGGGTGGGACTATGGTCGCAAGGGACGTTGGGAGACAGACATCCTGCTCGGACTTATACCTAAATATAACGCACAGCATGCACATCTGACGCTGACACTGAAGCAGGGCTACATACCATGGGACATAAGGATAGGACAGTCGGACTTCACCTTCAACCCACTGACCTGTGGCATCTACCTGAACACCATACTTAGTGATGACGACTTCTGGGTCAGACAACCGCAACGTTACCCTAAGGGTTACTACTGGTTCTCCACACGTATGCAGACATATATCTACTTAGGTCAGAGCATCAACTTCGAGATTCCCGACCGCAAGCGGCGTAACCTTAAGCGCATATCGGCATTCTATGAGGTCGGCACCAACGATGCTTACATCCTCAGTGCAGTAGGCAACCACTACCTGTCTATCCTCGACATACTGCGCTTGTCTTTTGGTCTGAAGTTCTGCATAGAGTAAAAGGCGGACTTCGGAGAAAAGTCATAACTTTGCCATTGATATATATCAAAATCGCAAGAATCATGAACAAAACACTATCGGGACTGGCTGTAGTAGCAGCAGTCGGCTCGGGACTTCTGACCGTTGCAGGATGTAGCGGACAGAAATGGACCGAAGAGCAGAAAGAGACTTACAACTTGGTGACGCAGAACGGTGGACAGACCTTGGGCTATTCCCCTGCTTCGGGCGTGAAGTTAATCGAGGACGGCGGCTATGCCTTCAAGGACCTTAACCGCAACGGAGTGCTCGACCCTTATGAAGACTGGCGTTTGACTCCGGAAGAGCGTGCCAAAGACCTGGCACAGCAGCTGTCTACAGAGGAGATAGCAGGACTTATGCTGTACAGTGCACACCAGTCGATACCGGCAGCAGCAATGGGTGGACGCGGTGCAGCACCTACATACAACGGCAAGCCATTTGAGGAGAGCGGTGCAGAGGCATGGGACCTGTCGGATGCACAGAAGAAGTTCCTCAAGGAGGACAATCTGCGTGCAGTGCTGGTGACACGTGTGCAGAGCCCAGAGGTGGCTGCAAAGTGGAACAACAATGTACAGGCATTCGTTGAAGGACTTAACCACGGCATACCTGCCAACAACAGTTCCGACCCGAGACATACCACATCGTCGGATGCAGAGTATAACTACGGTGCAGGAGGACAAATATCGTTGTGGCCATCATCACTTGGATTGGCTGCCACATTCGACCCTTCGGAGGTAAAGAAGTTTGGCGAGATAGCATCTAAGGAATATCGCGCACTCGGTATAGCTACTGCCTTGTCGCCACAGGTAGACTTGGCATCAGACCCACGCTGGTCACGTTTCAGCGGCACCTTCGGTGGCGACACACATCTGGCAACAGATATGGCACGTGCCTACTGCGATGGTTTCCAGACCTCGCCGGCAGACAAAGCCATCGATGGAGCATGGGGTTACGAGAGTGTGAATGCAATGGTTAAGCACTGGTATGGTTACGGAGCACAGGAAGGCGGCCGTGACTCGCACTACAACTATGGTAAGTATGCTGTCTATCCAGGCAACAACCGTGCCGAGCACCTTAAGTCGTTCACCGAAGGAGCATTCAAGCTTGAAGGCGGCACAGAGAAGGCATCGGCAGTGATGCCTATCTATAGCATTCTGTGGAACCAAGACCCTGAAGGCAAGAACGTAGGCGGCAGCTACAGCAAATGGATGATACAGGACCAGCTGCGTAATGAATATGGATATGACGGCGTGGTCTGCACAGACTGGGCTATCACAGGCGACAACAAGACTGTCGAAGGATTCGACGGCAAGCCTTGGGGCGTTGAGACACTGACTATAGCACAACGTCACTATGAGATTCTTAAGGCAGGCGTAGACCAGTTTGGCGGTAACAACGACAAGGGTCCTGTGCTCGAAGCATACCAGATGTGGGTAGATGAGTTCGGCAAAGAGAGTGCCGACGAACGCTTCCAGAAGTCGGCATACCGACTGTTGCTTAATGTGTTCCGCACTGGTTTGTTCGAGAATCCATATCTCGACCCTGAAGAGACGACGGCAACAGTAGGCAAGAGCGAATTCATGACTGCAGGTTATGAGGCACAGTTGAAGTCGGTAGTGATGTTGAAGAACCACGGCAACCAACTGCCAATGGCTGAGAAGAAGAAGGTGTATATACCCAAGCGCCACTACGTGCAGTCGCAAGGCTTCTTCGGCATGAGTGGTGAGGACAAGTGGGACTATCCCGTTAGCCTTGACCTTGTGAAGAAGTACTATGACGTGACCGACACACCTGCCGAGGCAGACTTTGCACTCGTACTGATACAGGCTCCTAACAGTGGTGTAGGCTATAGTACCGACGACGTGAAGCGCGGTGGCAATGGATATGTGCCCGTCAGTCTGCAGTACAACGACTATACAGCAGTGAACGCACGTCCTGTCAGCATAGCCGGAGGTGACCCTCTTGAGAAGTTCACCAACCGTTCGTATAAGGGCAAGACAGTGAAGACAAGCAATAAGGATGACCTGAAGATTGTGCTCGATGCCAAGGCTGCTATGGGCGACAAGCCAGTAGTAGTGGTAGTATCGACAGGACGTCCATTCGTAGTGTCTGAGTTTGAGGGTGCAGCCGATGCCATACTGATAAGCTTCGGTGTGCAGAACCAAGCCATACTGGACATCATAAGTGGCAAGGCAGAACCATCGGGACTGCTGCCTATGCAGATGCCTGCAAGCATGGTCACTGTGGAACAGCAGAACGAAGACGTGCCACGCGACATGGAGTGCTATAAGGATGCTGATGGCAATACCTATGACTTTGCATTCGGCATGAACTGGAGTGGAGTCATCAACGATGCACGCGTAGCTACATACAAATAAGCCATCTCCCTATAAGAGATACGCAACCAACGGCCCTCTCGCCTACAGACACACGTCTACGGCGAGGGGGCTTTTGTCAAATCCAGCTTTGTGCAGTCTGCGACTTGCACTATCTTTGCAGGCATGAAACACCACAATAATTGCACGCGACTCTTGACAGCAATGCTGATGCTGCTGTCTGTAGCCATATATGCACCGGCACAGACTACTGTCGAGAGCGGCATGCAGACCTTCAAGAGCTATCTCGAAGACGACTTGGACGTGCAGATGACCAGCCACAACAAGGTGAAGCTGTTCTTCAGCGGACACGACAAGTTCATCGACCTGTTCGAACATATCGCCACAGCAAAGGAAAGCATACACCTGGAATACTTCAACTTCAGGAACGACTCGATAGCCTTTGCCACATTCGACAGGCTCGGGGAGCGCGTTGCCGACGGTGTGGAGGTACGCGCCATGTTCGATGCCTTTGGCAACACATCGAACAACCAGCCGCTGAAGAAGGAACACTTGAAAGCCATAAAAGCCAAGGGCATCGATATTGTGAAGTTCGACCCAATACGATTCCCGTGGGTGAACCATGTACTCACACGCGACCACCGCAAGATTGTGGTTATCGACGGCAAAGTGGGATATACGGGCGGCATGAACATTGCCGACTACTACATAAAGGGCCTGGAAGGCATCGGTGCATGGCACGACATACACATGCGAATAGAAGGACCTGCGGTGAAGCATCTGCAGGACATCTTCCTGAAGATATGGAACAAGGAGACGCACAGACAGGTACAGGGCAGCAAGTACTATCCTGAGCTGGAGGCTTTTACCGATGGTGCCGACCGCTACAGTACGATGGGTGCAAGCACGGAAGAGCGTATTGCCAACATAGGACAGCAGACACACTATGACGTGGAGATGGGCATCGTGGACCGTGCACCAGGCAAGACATCATCGCACATGAGGAAAGCCTATGCGGCAGCTATCGATGCAGCGACACAGAACATACGCATCGTGAACCCCTACTTCGTGCCCACACGCCGTGTGCGTAAGGCACTGAAGAGAGCCTTGAAGCGAGGCGTAGAGGTGGAGATAATGATTCCGTCGAAGTCGGACATAGGCTTCACGCCCGAGACTGCCGAACTGGTGGCACACAGACTGATGAAGCGTGGAGCAAAGATATATCTGTTCAACGGCGGCTTCCATCATTCAAAGATAATGATGATAGACAACCGCTACTGCACCCTTGGCACTGCAAACCTGAACAGCCGTAGTCTGAGATTCGACTACGAGACCAATGCGTTCATGTTCGACAAGGGCGTCACCGACGAACTTGATGCAATGTTCACACGCGACATGAGGTCGAGCACGGTGATGGACAAGCAGTACTGGAAGGACCGCAGTGCATGGAAGAAATTTACAGGATGGGTAGGCAACCTGCTGACACCATTCCTTTGAGAGACAATAACCGACAACAACAACGGACAAGAGAGGGAAGGGAGACAAGACATGAAGCAATACTTGGACCTGCTGAGGCGTGTGAAGGCCGAAGGCACAAAGAAGACCGACCGTACGGGAACAGGCACGATGAGCGTGTTCGGACATCAGATGCGGTTCAGCATGGACGATGGATTTCCATTGCTGACAACAAAGAAGCTGCATCTGAAGTCAATCATCTATGAGCTGCTGTGGTTCTTGCAGGGCGACACTAACGTGCACTATCTGCAGGAGCATGGTGTGAGGATATGGAACGAATGGGCTGACGAGAACGGCGAGCTTGGACCTGTCTACGGACACCAATGGCGTTCGTGGCCCGACTATAACGGTGGTACGATAGACCAGATCAAGAATGTCGTGGACCTGATACGCAACCATCCCGACTCGAGAAGAATGATTGTCAGTGCATGGAACGTAGCCGAAGTGGACAAGATGGCTCTGCCGCCATGCCACTGTCTGTTCCAGTTCTATGTAGCAGGCGACAGATTGAGCCTGCAGCTTTATCAGCGTAGTGCTGACATCTTCCTTGGTGTTCCGTTCAACATAGCATCCTACTCGCTGTTGTTGATGATGATGGCACAGGTCACAGGACTGAAAGCTGGCGACTTCGTACATACCCTCGGTGACGCACATATCTACCTGAACCACCTGGAGCAGGTGGACACACAGCTGCAACGTGAGCCGCGTCCACTGCCGACGATGCATCTGAACCCTGACGTGAAGGACATCTTCGACTTCAAGTATGAGGACTTCGAGCTGACAGACTATAACCCCTGGCCGCACATAGCAGGCAAGGTATCAGTATGATGTATAGGAGAGAAAGACGATGATTGCCATCATTGCAGCAATAGACAAGAACAATGCCTTGGGATTCGAGAACAGGCTGCTGTTCCACATATCGGCAGACATGAAACGCTTCAAGGCACTGACGACAGGACACACCGTAGTGATGGGTCGCAAGACATTCGAGTCCTTGCCAAAGGGTGCACTGCCTAACCGTCGTAACATCATTCTTAGCCGCAACAAGGACTTCACGGCTGCAGGAGCAGAAGTGTTTGCCTCGCTCGCAGATGCTATAGGCCACTGCAGTAAGGATGAGGAGGTGTTCGTCATCGGTGGAGAGAGCGTCTACCGTCAGGCAATGGACATGGCAGACAGGCTTTACATGACCGAGATCGATGCAGCAGCAGAGCATGCAGATGCCTTCTTCCCCACGATAGACGGCAACACATGGCAGGTGGAGAAAAAAGAAATGCACCCTTCTGACGAGAAGGATGCAATCGGTTACTGCTTCACAGACTATGTGAAGACGGGCTCTAAGGACTAATCCTCAACTTCGTCCTGCTGCAAGTCTTCGTCGTCAGAGCAACCCATCTCGATAGGCATCTGTCGCTTGATGGCTTCGTGGAAGGAGATGAGCGTCTCCGTACGGGCTACCTTCAGCGGTTGCAGCTTGTCGTGAATGATGCTGAGCAGGTGATGGTTGTTGCGAGCGTATAGCTTTATGAACATGTCGTACTTGCCGGTAGTGAAGTGACACTCCACGACTTCGGGTATATCCATCAATGCCTTGGTGACCTCATCAAACGACGACGGGTCTTTCAGGTATATGCCGATATAGGCACAAGTCTCGAAGCCTACCTTCTCTGGGTCGATGACATACTCAGAACCTTTCAGTACACCCATAGTGGTCAGCTTCTGTATGCGTTGGTGAATGGCGGCTCCTGAGACATTGCAGGCACGTGCCACTTCGAGGAAGGGTATGCGTGCATTCGTTGCTATCATTTTCAATATCTGCTCGTCGAGAGCATCAAGTTGGTGATGTGCCATTATTTCTGTGTTTTAAGTTTTAAATTACAACTGTTTAAGGCAAAGATATAATGTTTTGTTTTTATCTTCGCAATATTTATGAAAAAAGGTATTTTATTGCTCGTTCTCTGCGCATTAGTGACAGGAGCCATGGCGCAGGATTTTGGCAAGCACTTCTATGAGAAGACGCTCCGGATAGACTATATCTTCACGGGTAACAGTCAGAAACAAGAGATCTGCGTAGACGGATTGTCGTCGACAAACGGATGGGCTGGCAGGAAGGAACATCTGGCTGAGTTGCCTCTCGAGGGCAATGGACAGATTACGGTCAGAGATACTGCACAGAACGTTCTATACAGGACCTCCTTCTCGTCACTATTTCAGGAATGGCTCGACACAGATGAAGCGCAGACCCTGACAAAGGGCTTCGAGAATACGTTCTTGGTACCATTCCCTCGCGGAACTGTAGATATAGAGATAAAGTTATTCGACAAAAGGCACAAGGTGACGACAAGCCTCACGCACAGAGTCGACCCTAACGACATACTGATACGTCAAAGAGGAGAGACCGTGCAGACTCCGCACAGATACCTGCTTAAGAGCGGGAGCTGGGACAAGGCAATAGATCTGGCGATTCTGGCAGAAGGGTACACGGAGGAAGAGATGGACGTGTTCTACAAAGATGCACAGGCTGTGGTGGATGCTATATTCAGCTACGAGCCGTTCAAGTCGAAGAAGGATAAGTTTAATGTCGTGGCAGTGGCAAGTCCGTCGGATGAGTCGGGAGTGAGCATACCTAAAGACGGAGTATGGAAGGCGACAGCATTCGGATCGCACTACAGCACATTCTATTCGGACAGATATCTGACGACCTCACGTCTGAAGGCTGTCCACGATGCCTTGTCGGGTATCCCATATGAGCATATCATCATACTGGCAAACACTACGGAATATGGCGGTGGAGGTATCTACAACTCATACCTTATGGCAGCAGCTCATCATGCCACGTTCAGACCCGTCGTGGTGCATGAGTTCGGGCATAGCTTCGCCGGACTGGCTGACGAATACTTCTACGACGATGATGTGATGACCGACACCTACCCTACTGATGTGGAGCCTTGGGAGCAGAACGTGACGACGCTAATCGACTTCGACAGCAAGTGGAAAGACATGTTGGATAAAGGTGTAACGATTCCTACGCCACGCGAGGATAAAGACAAGGTACGGGTTGGCGTATTCGAAGGTGGTGCTTACTCTAAGGATGGTGTTTACCGACCATCTTACGACTGTCGCATGAGGACTAACGAGTGTCCCGAGTTCTGCGACGTCTGCAAGCGTGCCATCGAACGTCTGATATCGTTCTACACGGAATAAGCCGCCGCAACAGATATCTATTGAGGCAGGAGATAATAGGCCTCTGGAAG
>CAYXLA010000059.1:0-12351 GCA_964465765.1 uncultured Bacteroidaceae bacterium
AGCGTAAGTGCAATCCAAGGCAACATATTCTTTAGTGTGCGATTCATGCTATATCTGGTGTTGGGTGTTGAGTGTTGGATTAAGATACTGCCCACATAACACGTAACACATAACACATTCAACGCTTCACGCAACACGCTTAACGCTTCACGTTCATGTCCTGCTGTGGTGTCTCGGAGAGACACAATTATGCATAACCCCAGACTAAGGGAGAGTAGCGACCGCAGTCTGGGGCTAAGTACATCCTCCTAATGTGCCTCGGAGAGGTACTTACATAAAGGACTGGTAATATCACGCTTCACGCTTCACGCAACACGGTGCCGTCGGCACCATATGAGGTACATACATATAGGAATATCCCCACGGTTTTTCTACTGAGCCTTCATTTCTCAAGACACGCGGTTTCATTTCTCGTTGTCCGCACAATCACATCCAGTTGTCCGCACAATCACATCCAGTTGTGATGACAATTGACTCCAGTTGTGTACGGTCCTTAAAATGGGTCAGTAGAAATCACTGCTTCTTCCGGTATTTCTTGAAGGCGGCGAAGTTGTAGCCGACGTAGACGCTGAGCTGGCCGAAGGCGTTGAGCGAGGTGAATTTGCTGTTGTGGAAGTTGTTCGAATAGAGCGTGAAGATGCTGCCCCAATACCACCGCATGTTGTTGTAGACCAGTCCGAGGCGCAGAGTGCCGTCGGGGGTGAAGTTGCGGAAGTTGTGACTATGCACGGTTTCCTCGTCGCCACTGTTTTTGACGTGCTTGAACGCCACGCCCGCCGTGATGCAGGCACTGAACAGCCAGTTGTCGGCAAACACCCAGTTGTAGCCGTAGCCGCCAAACAGGTTCAGCGTGTTGCTTCGGATATAGTCGCGCCCACTCAGCGTGTCCGAGCCCAACAGCCCTGGATAATGACGGTCTAAGAAGTTGTCTAACTTGTCGTAGTTGAGCTCGGACTTGTCGTGAAAATAGCCCAACCCGACAATGGCAGAACCGCTGCTGACCTTCTGGCACGTGCTCTGGCTGTAGGCGGCGGGCATGGAGAAGCGGCGATGGTTGAAGACGTAGTAGGCGTTTACGCCCTTTGATGTCTGCTTCAGGGCATCGAAAGGCTCGTCTGACACACCGTGCAGGCGCGTGCCATCGGCGAGATAACCATGCCGAATCTTGTAGGAATTTCCCGTGTTGCGCCATATCAGGTCGAAGAACAGTGCCGAGCTATAGACGCTCAGCTCCCAGCGCTTGTCTGCCTTATTGCTTGCGGTCAGACCGCTATAGAAGAGGTCGAAGTTGTAGCCGAGGAATGCCCAACGGTAGCCGAAGTAAGGGCCGAGCTTGATGTTGACACCGGAGCTGAGAGTGACGCTGCGCAGACGGCTGTCGTTGAAGCGCAGATACATCATGTCGTAGAGCGCGGAGGTCTGTGCCATCACCGTGAACTTATAGTGCTGTGGCTCGATGAAGGTGGTGTCGATATCGGACAAGCTGCTGAAGAACCGCGCCAGTCCACGACGCCCTTCGTGCTCCACGGCGGTGCTGTCCTGAGGCATCATGGCTGCTGCTGCCGACGGACGGCAAAGAAGCAACGCAAGCAATATGACGGTTAACAATCTGCTCATTTGGAAGTACTGCCTGTGCTCGTCAGAATGGATAGCCGACGGCAAAATGGAAGGCGAAGTCGCGGCTGAACTTGGGATGGATTATTGGGTATCGCTGCCGCCCGCTGCTGTAGACTGGGTTTATAGCCTTCATGCCGCCGTCGATGCGCAGAATGAAGAAGTCCAGGTCGAGACGGAAGCCGATGCCGTAGGCCACGGCAATCTGCTTGTAGAACTTGTTGAAGCGGAACTGTCCGCCGGGCTGGCTCTCGTAGTTGCGCAGCGTCCAGATGTTGCCCGCATCTATAAACGCCGCTCCGCGCAGCTTCCAGAACAGGTCGGTGCGGTATTCGATGCTGGCATCGAGCTTCAGGTCGCCAGTCTGGTTCATGAAGTTGCCGTCGCCGGCAAATGAGCCGGGGCCCAAGTCGCGTACCGACCATCCGCGGACGCTGTTGGCACCGCCTGAGAAGTAGCGCTTCTCGAACGGAATGAGCGTGGCGTTGCCGTAAGGATAGGCGATTCCCATTCCCACGTGCCATGCTATGGAGTTCTTCGGGTCGATGACGACGTTGCGGGCGTAGTCGATGTCGCCCTTGACATACTGCGCAAACGGAATGTTGAGCAGCGAATATTCGCCGTCGGAGTTGCGGTGCATACCGGAGGCTTTGGCAAGCGCGTACATCACGTTGCCCGCTGCCTCGACATTGAACCTCAGCGTGTAGGAGTTCTGCGACTGCACGGTGCCGGTGGCATTGCCCGCACTGTTGTAGACGTAGGTGTAGCCGGTGCGTATTATGAAGCGGTTCTCGTAGTTATAGCGCAAGATGTAGTTGTTCTCCTGATTGAGGTAGCGCTCGCGGAACGACGGGTCAATCCACGGCATGTAGAGGTAGCTGACGTCCAGGAGGTCAATCTGATGGCGCGTGTTGCTGCTGCGGTAGCCCCACTTGTAGCCCCACCCAGTCGACGCGATGATGCGCGTGAACTCGGGACGCATCTGATAGCTGTACTGCAGATTGAAGGTGGTGTTGGCACGAATGCGCTGACGGAAGTCGTGTGTGGTGAAGGGGAACACGAAGCGCGGGAAGTCCAGTGTGGCTTCAGCTCCCAGCTCGGTGTAGCTCTCATTGCGATACTGTCCCTGCAGTCCCGACACTGCCTCGTAGCTTCCACGCAGACGGAACGTGAATGTCTCCGAACCACGAAACAGATTGCGGTGACTGTACGACACCGATGCTCCTGCGCCCAAGTCGCCGGCGGAATTGGTGCCCTCGACCTCGAACGACACCGACTGCAGGCGGTTCTTGTTCAGCAGCACGTAGGCATTCAGCAGTGCGCTGTCGCCGCGTTGCACCTCCTGGAAGCGCACGTTGGTATAGCGCATCACGGCGAGGCGGTTGAAGTTCTCGTAGGTTGTCTGCACGTCCTGCGAGTTAAACAGATGTCCGGGAATGAGGCGCTGGTTGCTCATGATGACGCGCGGACGGACGAACAGCTTGTTGCGGAAGTATATGGGGAAACCGCGATATAACATCGAGTCGGAGACAGCGGCATTCGTCGTGTCCGACGAGAACATGTCGTAGTCGGTCAGGAAGCTGACCTTGTTCAAGTGATATTGCTTCGCCGCCAGTGCCGACGTGCTGTCCGATGTCTGTGTGTTCAAGTGCAGCGTCAGGTCCACGCCGTATGTGCCGCGCACGGTGTCGGCAGTATAGCTGATGTATTCCTTGTTGAAGCGGTAGAAGCCGTTGCGCTGCAGATTGGCGGTTATGCGGTTGCGCTCTGCATCGAGCTGGTTGATGTCCATATACATTCCCTCGTGCAGCAGCGTCGATGCACTGTCGGCGTTCATGAAGCGTCCAATCAGCGTGTCCGGCACATCATAGCCGATGGAACGCACGATGTAAGGACGGCCGCTGCTGATGTCGTACGTCAGGCGCAGACGCTTGTCTCCCGCCTCGGTGCGAGTGCTGACGCGTGCTCCTATGTAGCCCATGTTGCGAACGGCCTTCTCCAGCTCTTGCCGCGAACGTTCGGTCTCAACGGCGCTGTAGATCACCGGAGCCGTGCCCACACGACGCAGGGCACGGTTCACCCATTTTGTGGAGTCGCGGCCAGACAGACTGTAGATGTGCAGCTGTGTCTTGAACAGGTTGAACCACTTGGTGTTTGGTTGCTGGCGGATGTACATCGTCAGGTCGCCGGCGTTGATGTCCTTGTTGTCGCTACGCACGCTGACGTCGTCGAGCAGATACTGTCCGTCGGGCACGTACTTCGTCGACGAGCACGAGCTTGCGACCAGGGCGCAACACACGAGGAAAACAAATGAGGTTATATGACGTGTCAGACGTTTCTTCATCAGCATCAGAAAGCAATATCAGCTGACAAAGGTAACCAAAAACTTTGCACCTGAAGGCGCAAAGCCTTACTTTTGCGGAAACAAGCACTGCACAACATGATATCGAAGAACCGAATCAAGTATATCCGCTCACTGGAACAGCGCGGTTATTTCAGCAATTTGTTTTCTCCGCTACTCTCCAATATGTTCATTTGCTGGATTGCAATTTGATTCAATTTTTTCAATCGTTCGCCTTGTGACATGCCGTTGTCAATGAATACGGCATTGAGGTTCTCCATATTCGACAAACAGATAAGTTCGTTTACCGTGGCGTAATCGCGAATATTTCCTTTCAGCTCAGGATTAGCCTCGCGCCATTGTTTGGCTGTCATGCCAAACATCGCCACATTCAGGACATCGGCTTCATTGGCGTAGATGATACTCGCTTGTGCAGGAGTTATTTCCTTGGGGATAAGATTATTCTTTATGGCATCTGTATGGATATGGTAGTTTATCTTGGAAAGTTCACGTTTTGCCGACCAACCAATCTGAGCCTGTTCCTGTTCTTTCAAACGCTGGAACTCACGTATGAGATAAACTTTGAACTCCGGACTTATCCACATGGCAAACTCAAAAGCGATGTCTTTATGGGCATACGTTCCTCCATAACGCCCTGCTTTTGATACTATGCCGATGGCATTCGTCTTTTGCATCCATTCTTTTACGCTCAACCGATAACTGTTCAATCCAGCCATGCTTTTAATCATGTCGAATTCGGCACAATTAAAATTTGGGTTGTTGAGCTTTTCCCATATTCCGAGGAACTCAACAGTATTCCTGTTTCTCAACCAGTTGGAGAAGAAGAACTCTCCATCCTTTGCTTTCAGCATATCTGTGAGGCTGATATAGTCATCATTGTTCACCTTTACCACAGATACACTTATGTCTTTGACCTGTATTTTAGCCATACTCATATCGCTTGATTTTCACAGATGTGTGTTTCCTGTTCAAAGGTAACCAAAAACTTTGCACCTGAAGGCGCAAAGCCTTACTTTTGCGGAAACAAGCACTGCACAACATGATATCGAAGAACCGAATCAAATATATCCGCTCACTGGAACAGCGCAAGGTGCGTCGCGCTGACGACGTGTTTCTTGCCGAAGGACCCAAGCTCGTCGGCGAACTGCTGCCCTACTTCAGCTGCCGTTTCCTGGCTGCCACAGCCGATTGGCTGCATGCCCACGCTGCGGTGAAAGCCGACGAAGTAGTCGACGCTACGCCCGACGAACTCTCGCGTGCCAGCCTGCTGCGCACGCCGCAGGACGTGATTGCCATCTTCAGCCAGCGGCACGATGCCGCGCCTGCGGGCGTCCTCAGCGACAAGCTGTGCCTCGCACTCGACGGCGTGCAAGACCCGGGGAATGTTGGCACCATACTGCGTGTCGCCGATTGGTTCGGCATCGAGCACGTGTTCTGCTCTGCCGACACTGCCGACGTCTACAGCCCCAAGACAGTGCAGGCCACCATGGGAGCCTTGGCACGCGTGCACGTCCATAGCGTCGACCTAACGGCGCTCATCGCGTCTGCCACGACAGATGCCGCCGTCTACGGCACATTCCTCGACGGAGCAGACATCTACACACAGCCCCTGAGCCGCACGGGACTGATTGTGATGGGCAACGAAGGCAACGGCATAAGCCGCGATGTGGAGCGTCTTGTCAAGCGACGGTTGCTAATTCCTAACTTCCCCGCAGGACGGCAGACCACGGAGTCGCTCAACGTGGCTGTTGCCACAGCGGTGGTCTGTGCCGAATTCAGGCGCAGATGCCTCTGATCTCTCTAATGAAAGTTTGATGTATCGGCGCTTCAGCGTGCCTGAGATTTGGCATGCAGGCGCATCAGACTGACGCGGTCGACCAGCACGATGCCCGCCGACTTGCCGGGATAGTAGATGAAGCCGTTGACCTCGCGTATGTCGCCGAGCGTGTCACTGAACAGCTGCAGCGTCTGCGTGCCGTCGTTGTTGACGGTGATGCTGCGGCCAATCACGCTGTCGTTCTTATAGTGAATGGACATTGCCATGACAGCCGCTCTTTCTGCCGAGTCGTCGAAGAAGCGGAACCGCGCACTCAGACGCAGCGTGTCGCGTCCCTCGAAGTTGCGGTCGTTGGTGAAGTTGAACGTCACGCGGTCGTTATATTCCGAACCGTTCAGGCTGAACATGGGCAGTCCCTGCCAGACGTCGACACGGTCGCCACGTACGGTGCCGCCCGAGCTGTTGTCGCGTGCCATGAGCAGACGGTGCACGCCGTCGCGTTCGCGCTGCAGGCGTTCACACACACGGCTGTAGATCTCGTCCATCTGCTGCGGACGTGCCGAATACCACGCCAGCGTGGAGTCGAACTGAGCTTCGGTGATATGGTTCTTCTGGAATGCCGACAGCACGTAGTATGGCGTCTCCTCGCTGTCGATGCCGCCCGATTCGCCTATTGCCTTTGCCAAATGATAGTCCACAAGCACATCCGCCATGCGGCTCTCCGACAGCACATAGTCGGGCCTCTCCTCACCGCCACACGCAGCAACGGTCACGGCAAGCATTGTTGCCACGAGCAACGTCGACGATATGTGCATGCAGGCGTTCATAGTGCCGTCAAGCAGGCTGCTGCTCTTCTTTCTTTTCGTCCTTCTTCCTGCGCAGGAAGGTGAAGGCGGTGTTGACATACTTGTAGTAGAACAGCAGCAGGGCTATGATGCCGCAGCTGATGCACGCGTCGGCAAAGTTGAATATCGGGCTGAAGAACACGAACGACTCGCCGCCCACCATCGGCATCCAGTCGGGCCACTGCGTGTCGATTATCGGGAAGTAGAACATGTCCACCACCTTTCCGTAGAACATTGAGCCGTAGCCGCCGCCTTCGGGCAGGAAGGTGGCAATCTGATGATAGGAGCTCTCGCTGAACACGACGCCGTAGATCACGCTGTCGATGATGTTTCCAAGTGCTCCGGTGAAGATGAGGCACACGCACAGCAGGAAGCCCGGCTTCACGCCGCCCTTTATGAAGCGTGCCAGCGCCCACCCTATGAGGATCACGGCGACAATGCGGAACGTGGTGAGAAACAGCTTGTCGAACAGCTCCATGCCGAATGCCATGCCGTTGTTCTCGGTGAAGAGAATGTAGAACCAGTCGGTGATGCGTATGCTCTCGTGCAGATACATGCCGGTCTTGACGCAGAACTTAATGATCTGGTCCGTAGCCAGCAGTGCCACAATCAGCAGCACCCACCACCATCCGCTCGTGAAGCGCCCCTTGCAGCCGCTCACGCCGTCCATCTTCGCATTGTCCACTCTCGTGTGTCTCCTCTTTTTTTTATCTCTTCCTCTTGGCCTCGATGCTCAGTGTGGCGTGAGGCACAGCACGCAGTCGCTCGGCAGGAATCAGCTTTCCCGTCTCACGGCAGATGCCATAGGTCTTGTTCTCGATGCGCACCAGCGCAGCCTGCAGGCTCTTGACGAACTTCAGCTGTCGTTGTGCCAGACGCAACGTCTCCTCGCGTGCCAGGGCGGCATTGTCGTCCTCAATCACCTTGTAGCTCGACGAGGTGTCTTCAATGCCGTTGCTGTCCTTGCCGCGCAGGCTCGCCATCATCTGCTCGTAGTCCTTCTGTGCCACGGCAAGTTTCTCGTTTATAATCTTCTTGAACTCCTCGAGTTCAGCATCCGAATATCTTGTCTTCTCCGCCATAATTGTAGTTAGATTTTAAGATTGAAATATATTTATGACTGTTCTTTTCTTTCTCTCTCAGTGTGTGTGTGTAGACTCGCATTCCGCGTCACGCCTTGGCAATCTTCACCGTCAGCTTGAAGTCGTCCATGTCCAGCTCCGTGCCGCCGTCGATGTTGTCTGCCAGCTGCAGCGAGCGTCCCAGCACCTGACGGCAGATGTAGTCGCTGTAGTCGCCGATTGCCTCGTCGCTGTTGGCGTCGTGCGACACAAGGATGTCGATCTTGTCCGTAATCTCCAGTCCGCTCTGCTTGCGCAGGTTCTGTATGCGGTTCACCAGTTCGCGTGCCACGCCTTCGCGTCGCAGGTCTTCGGTGACGGTCACCTCCAGTGCCACCGTCAGGTTGCCCTCGTTTGCCACGAGCCATCCCGGTATGTCCTCGCTGATAATCTCCACGTCAGCCACGTCGACCGTTGCCGGCTGTCCGTTGACGTCGGCGAAGGTGAAGTGTCCGTCGCGCTCCAGCTGTGCAATGTCCTCTTGTCCCATTGCAGCCACGGCTGCTGCCACGCCCTTCATCTGCTTGCCGAACTTCGGTCCCAGCTTCTTGAAGTCGCACTTCACGCGCTTCACGAGTATGCCTGTGGCGTTGTCGACGAACTCCACGTCCTTGACGTTGACCTCGTTGCGTATCAGCTCCTTCACAGCCTCGATGTGGCTGCGCTGTGCCTCGTTGGTCACAGGAATCATGATGCGCTGCAGCGGCTGGCGCACCTTGATGTTCACCTTGCGGCGCAGGGCCAGCACCATCGACGTAATCTTCTGTGCCATCTCCATGCGAGCCTCCAGCTCGTGGTCAATCAGTGCCTCGTCGCACTGCGGGAACGATGCCAGGTGTACGGACTCCACGGTGTCGCGACCGGTGACGCCCACGAGGTCCATGTACAGTCTGTCGGCGAAGAACGGCGACAGCGGAGCCAGCAGTTTTGCCACCGTCTCCAGGCAGGTGTAGAGCGTCTGGTAAGCCGACAGCTTGTCGGTCGTCATGCCGCCGCCCCAGAAGCGCTTGCGGTTCAGGCGGACGTACCAGTTGCTCAGGTTGTCGTTGACGAAGTCCTCGATCAGTCTGCCGGCACGTGTTGGCTCGTAGGCTGCCAGATTGGCGTCGACGCCCTGCACCAGTGTGTTCAGCTCCGACAGAATCCAGCGGTCAATCTCCGGACGCTCATCGGACGCGACGTCCTTCTGCGAGTAGTCGAAGCCGTCGACGTTGGCATAGAGTGCGAAGAACGAATATGTGTTATAAAGTGTTCCGAAGAACTTGCGGCGCACCTCGTCCACGCCGTTGGGGTCGAACTTCAGGTTGTCCCACGGCTCGCTGTTGGTCATCATGTAGAAGCGCACGGCGTCGGTGCCATACTTGCCAATCATGTCGAACGGATTGGTCACGTTGCCCAGGTGCTTGCTCATCTTGTTGCCCTTGGCGTCGAGCACCAGTCCCGAGGAGATGACGTTCTTGAACGCCACGCTGTCGAACACCATCGTTGCAATGGCGTGCAGCGTGAAGAACCATCCGCGTGTCTGGTCCACGCCCTCGTTGATGAAGTCGGCAGGGAATGCCTTTGGTGGAATGGCGTAGCCCTCGTAGCGGCTCTCCACCAGTGCCTGGCGGTCTGCCTCCGTGCCGCGTGCCATCTCGCCCTCAAACGGATAGTGCAGCTGTGCGTAGGGCATCGAGCCCGAGTCGAACCACACGTCGATGAGGTCCGACTCCCTGTACATGGGCTGACCCTCGTCGTTCACCAGCACAATCTGGTCCACGTAAGGACGGTGCAGGTCAATCTTGTCGTAGTTCTCCTGCGAGTAGTCGCCGGGCACGAAGCCGCGCTCCTTCAGCGGGTTGCTCTTCATCACGCCTGCAGCGACGCTCTTCTCGATCTCGTCATACAGCTCTGCCAGCGTGCCTATGCACTTCTCGCCACGGTTCTCGTCGCGCCATATTGGCAGCGGCGTGCCCCAGAAGCGCGAGCGCGACAGGTTCCAGTCGTTCAGGTTCTCCAGCCAGTTGCCGAAGCGTCCTGTGCCGGTGCTCTCGGGCTGCCAGTTGATGGTCTTGTTCAGCTCCACCATGCGTTCCTTGCATGCCGTGTCGCGGATAAACCAGCTGTCGAGCGGATAGTACAGCACGGGCTTGTCTGTGCGCCAGCAGTGCGGATAGTTGTGTACGAACTTCTCAATCCTGTATGCCTTGCCCTCCTGCTTCATCTCCAGGCTGATGACGATGTTCAGGTCCTCGGCTTTCTCCGAAGCCTTCGTGTCCCACACGCCGCCCGGGTTGAACTGCGGGTCGTAGGCATTCTTCACGTAGTCGCCGGCATGGTGGCTGTATGCCTCTGTGTCCATGCAGTGGCTTGCGAAGTTGCTGTCCAGCTCGTCGGTGTTGTAGTATTTTCCTTGCAGGTCCACCATCGGGCGTGTGTCGCCCTTATGGTCGATGAGGTAGAGTGCCGGAATGCCTGCATCGCGTGCCACCTTGGCATCGTCGGCACCAAATGTCGGTGCTATGTGCACAATGCCCGTACCGTCCTCGGTCGTCACGTAGTCGCCCGGTATTACGCGGAATGCCGCATCGCTCATCTCCACGAACCGGTCCTTGCCGTTCTCGCCGTCAAACACCTTGTCGGGGTGTGCAGCGGCATATTCGGTGACGTAAGCCGCACTCAGGTCGCTGACCTTCTCGCATGGCTTCACCCACGGCATCAGCTGCCGGTAGTGCAGTCCCACGAGCTCGCTGCCCTTCATGCTGCCCACCACCTTGTAGGGCACGTATTTGTCGCCGCGCTGGTAGTCGGGCATTGCGTCGCCCTCCTTCACCTCGCCTGCCGGCTGGAAGTATGCCGGCACGCGTGCCGACGCCATGATCAGCGTCATCTTCTCTGCCGTGTAGGGGTTGTAGGTCTCCACCACGCTATAGTCAATCTTCGGTCCCACGCACAGTGCCGTGTTCGACGGCAGTGTCCATGGCGTTGTTGTCCAAGCCAGGAAGTAGGGCTTGCCCCACCCTGTCCATTCCTGTCGCGGCTCCGTGATGAGGAACTGTGCCGTCACCGACGTATCCTTCACGTCGCGGTAGCACCCGGGCTGGTTCAGCTCGTGCGAGCTCAGTCCCGTGCCTGCTGCGGGCGAATAAGGCTGAATGGTATAGCCCTTATAGAGCAGTCCCTTGTTGTAGAGCTGCTTCAGCAGCCACCACAGGGTCTCGATGTACTTGTTGTCGTAGGTGATGTACGGATGGTCCAGGTCCACGAAGTAGCCCATCTTCTCCGTCAGGTCGCGCCATTCGGCAGTGAACTTCATCACGTTCTCGCGGCACTTGTGGTTATAGTCCTCGGTCGAGATGTACTTGTCCGAAGCCTTGTTGTCGATGTCCTTCTTCGTGATGCCGAGTTCCTTCTCCACGCCCAGCTCCACCGGCAGTCCGTGGGTGTCCCATCCCGCCTTGCGTGCTACGTGGAAACCCTTCATCGTCTTATATCGGTTGAACGTATCCTTGATGCTGCGTGCCAGCACGTGGTGAATTCCCGGGTGACCGTTGGCAGATGGAGGACCTTCGTAGAAGATGAACTCGGGGAAGCCCTCGCGTTCTGTTACGCTCTTCTGGAAAATGTTCCTCTTCTTCCACTCTTCGAGAACCTGCTCGTTGACGTCCGTCAGGTTCAGTCCGCTGTATTCGGCAAACTTCTTACTCATTATTATATATAGCTAACTTTTTCACTTGGTTTCTGTTATTGAGGCGCAAATTTACAAAAATCCCCAATATTTCACACTCCCAGCAGATTTTAGACGCAGATTGCTGCGAAGAGAGGGGTCAGACGACACGAAAAGGATGCACAAAGAGAGCCTGAGTGCTATGCTAATTTTGACCGCATGGACATACCTATCAGTAGACTTACCAAAATGTTTTTTTCTGAAAACATACGAAAATACCGAAATGTTCTCAGCTAAAAAGGGTTCAGTAGAAAAGCGATGGGGATATCCAGTCCTATATGTATGTACCTCTTCGAGGCACGACGGGGTGTGCGCTTTAGCCCCAGACTGCGGTCACTGCGTTCCCTTAGTCAGGGGTTAGCCATATAATGTACCTCTTCGAGGCACCACGGCAGGACATGAACGTGAAGCGTTAAAGCGTGAAGCGTTGAATGTTTTATGTTTTATGTGTTATGTGGGCAGTATCTTAATCCAACACTCAACACCCAACACCAGATATAGCGTGAAGCGTGATATTAAGAGGATATGAGGTATCGTGAGTGTATCTACGCTATAGGACGTGGTGCCTCGGAGAGGTACACGCGCCACAGGACATGTAATTTTGGAGTGCACGTTTCACGCAACACGGAGCACGCAACACGGTGCCGCCGGCACCATAAGAGAGGTACATACATGGAGGACGTGAAAAGCATCATAAAAATATTCAGACCATCAGCAGTTGTATTTCCGCTTGATTAGTATAGCCTAAGACGGCCATGCATCAAAGGAAAAATATTTTTCTTCAAAAAAACTTGCAGGAGGGCTTGCGTATATTAAATGTTCTCCTTATACTTGCGGCAGAACCAAACCGAGACGCGAGCAATGACAGCAACATTGACCGAAACACTTGCAAGACCGAACACCGAAACTATGGAAAAGCAGAC
>CAYXLA010000060.1:0-12195 GCA_964465765.1 uncultured Bacteroidaceae bacterium
GGTTGCGAAACGAAAATAAATAGCGGATTGCACTTTGCCGTTATGAAAAAAAGAGTGACCTTTGACAACGAAAAGAATGGCGGATGCCGTTCTCATGAATAGGAGATTTATTATTCATGCCCAGTTATATACGTTTGTTTTATTGGTTAGGGAGGCTCGCTGTGAAGTGGGTCTCCTTTTCTGATTAGGACCGTCTATGTGGTTATTGCTTGCATTTCTATCGGCTGTGTTGCTGGGGTTCTACGATGCCTTCAAGAAGGAGTCGTTGCTTGGCAATGCCGTTCTGCCAGTGTTGTTCCTGAACACACTGTTCTCTTCGCTCATATTCCTGCCGTTCATCATTGCCTCGGCATGTGCCCCACAATTGATGCACGACACCATGTTCTATGTGCCTGAGGCAGGGTGGAACGAGCACAAGTACATCATTCTGAAATCTCTCATAGTGCTCTCCTCATGGACGCTCGGCTACTTCGGCATGAAGCATCTGCCGCTTACCATCGTGGGACCAGTCAATGCCACACGTCCGGTGATGGTGCTCATAGGTGCAATGTTGCTCTTTGGCGAGAGGCTCAATACATGTCAGTGGATTGGCGTGGCTCTTGCCATTGCCTCGTTCTTCATGCTTAGTCGCTCGGGCAAGAAGGAAGGCATAGACTTCGGACACAACCGCTGGATTGTGTGCATCGTGCTGGCAGCAGTGCTGGGAGCTGTCAGCGGACTGTACGACAAGTACCTCATGGCACGCCTTGACCCCATGCTCGTGCAGTCGTGGTATAACGTCTACCAGCTGCTCATCATGGGTACGGTCATTGCCCTGCTGTGGTTGCCACGGCGCAGCAGCGACACACCTTTCCGCTGGAAGTGGACCATACTCGGCATATCGCTGTTCCTTAGTGCTGCCGACCTGGCATACTTCTACTCGCTGAGCATGGAAGGTTCGATGGTGTCTGTGGTATCGATGGTACGCCGAGGCAGCGTGGTGGTGTCGTTCATCTTCGGTGCCATGGTGTTTCATGAAAAGAATCTAAAAAGCAAGGCGATAGACCTCATACTCGTCATCATTGGAATGTTTTTCCTATATTTGGGCACTAAATGAACCTCGCACAATGAGAATAATCCGTACATTCATACTCTGTCTGGCTTTCGTCCCTGCCGTATTGATGGCACAGACAGCACGACAGTGCTTCACCGCCATGCCCGACTCTATGAGCATGCTACTTACGGCAAACGACCGTGCCGACTTCATTGACTTCATGGACAGCAACATGAAAGCCGAGGTCAGCAATCGTCTGGGTGGCAAGTCGCAGATGACTGTCTTGACCGACGACTACATAAGCATCAACATCAGCAAGCAGAGCACATGGCAGATGAAGGTCCTGCCGCTGGGCAACAACCGCCGCCTGATATGCACCGTCAGTACTGTGTGCGGCGATGCTTGCGACAGTCGCATCAGCTTCTACGATACCGATTGGAATGAACTCAGAACGCAGGACTACCTGCCAGACATGCCCAAGATAAGCGACTTCATACGTGCCATCCCCGACACGGCAAGCTATACCGTCAAGGATGCACGCCGACAGGCAGACATGTTGTTGATGAAAGCATCGCTGAGTGCAGACAGTAATGACCTGACGTTCTCGTTCACTACACCCGAATACATGAGCCCAGAGGCTGCGGCAGAGCTGAAGCCATATCTCAAGGCGGATGTCGTCTGCCGGTGGACAGGCAAGCGGTTCAACAAGGAAAGGAACCGTGACTGACATGAACGTGCAGGTTACTGGAACGGCAGGATTCATAGGCTAGACGTGGCACTCTGACATACACGCACCCACAGATAGATAAGTATATGCACATGATGACAAGCACCACACTGAAGGAAAAGATATTCATGCTGCTGTTGGCAGTGACGACATTCTTTGTCTTCAACGCGGCATTGCCCACCGACATCATGGAGTGCCGCAACCTCATCACTGCACACGAGATGGCGACCGATGGCAACTGGCTTGTGCCTACCATGAACGGAGAACTGCGTCTGGAGAAGCCTCCCTTGCCGACATGGATAGCTGGGGCTATCGAATGCATTGCACCTGGTAGTCTTGCCGCACAGCGTGTGGCTCCCGGTTTGGCAGGATGCCTGTGGACGTTCTTCCTCTACCTCACGGCACGTTGGTTGACTAAGCGGCGCCGGTATGCCTTCATCGCCACTGTGGTATTCCTCACATCCTATCACATTGTGCAGATGGGACGCACTGCCACATGGGACATCTATTGCCATGCCTTCATGATGGGTGCCATCTACTACATGCTGCGCGGACTCGGTGGAAGTGCATCGAATCGGTGGCGTTGGCTGCCTCTTGCCGGACTGATGATGGGACTCTCGTTCCTTAGCAAAGGTCCTGTGTCGTTCTATGCCCTGCTGTTGCCGGCACTGTTGGCTGCTGTACAGCTCACGCAACTGCACTCCCGTGGCAAGTGGGATGCCGTGGTGGTGATGGTTGTGGTCTGCATAGTCGTCAGTTCATGGTGGTATGTCTACCTGTTGCTGTTCCATAGCGATGCCACAGGTGCTGTCATAGGCAAGGAGTCTGGCTCATGGCTGAACCACAATGTGCGGCCATGGTACTACTACTGGCGCTACTTCGCCGAGACGGGAGCATGGGCTCTCATAGTGTTGGCATCGCTTGCCGTGGGCTATTGGAGACGTCATCTGCGCCATCCGCGAACCTATGCCTTTGCCGTGGCATGGATGCTGCTTGTCCTGCTCATGCTGTCGCTGATGCCCGAGAAGAAGATTCGCTATCTGTTGCCAATCATGGCTCCGTGTGCACTTGTCACGGCATGTCTGCTCGAACATTTCATTAGCGGACGCGACCGATTGTCGGTGCTGACATTCCGCACTACGGCAATTGTGGTCAGCATCATCGCTGTGGCAGCTCCTGTAGCTGTCTTCGTATTGCACCTCACAGGCACAATGCAGGCTGTGGTGTTTGCTGCCTTGATGTGGCTGACGGCAGCCCTGCTGATGCATTCGCTGCTTCGCTTCAAACCTATGGAGCTTGTCTATGGCGTGGGACTGGTGTTCATGCTCGTCGAATGCTTCGTGCTGGAGGGAGTAGGGCAGATGTTCGGCAATCCCGACAAGCACAGCATGCGACTTGTACGCAATGAACGACAGCTCGACAGCGTGCCTTTCTGCTATCCCTCAGACGAACCTCTGCGCATCGAACTGGTCTATGAGGCGGGACGCAAGATACTGCCCGTCAGCAGAGACAGCATAGCCGCACGCCTGAGTGAGGGCCCTATGGTGCTGGTCAGCGCAGGATATGCCGCTGAGGAGCTGGACAGCCGGACATTGCAACTGGTCGACACCGTGGCAATAGGCATATACGACGACAATAAGCATCCGAAGAACAACAAGCACTACACGCCCGACTTCGTGCGGCACGTGACGCTGCTCAAAAGCAAACAGACGAAATGAACAAGACAAATGATTATGAGTTTACGATAATAGTCCCCGTCTACAACGAGGAGGACAACCTCATGCGCGTGGAGCAAGAGCTGGCAGCATACATCCCGACAGCACCAGTGAAGTGCTGCGTACTGCTGGTCAACGACGGCTCGAAGGACGGCAGTCTGCAGATGATGAAGGACATCTGCCAACGACAGCCTGACTTCTTCTACATCTCGTCCGACGCAAACCACGGACTGAGTACAGCCATGAAGGCAGGCATCGACACGGCGGAGAGCCGCTATGTTGGGTATATTGATGCCGACCTGCAGACATCACCGCAGGACTTCAACAAGCTGCTGCAGTATATCGGCGACTACCAAATCGTGACAGGCATACGTGCCAGACGCAAGGACTCATGGTTCAAGAAGTTGCAGTCGAAGATAGCCAACGGCTTCCGACGTAGCATGACTGGCGACACAGCTACCGACACAGGTTGTCCGCTGAAGGTGATGTGGACCGCCACGGCAAAGAAGATTCCTTTCTTCGATGGCATGCATCGCTTCCTCCCCGCACTATTCGCCCTCGAAGGAGGCAGCTTCAAGGAGGTGCCCGTACAGCACTTTCCGCGTGTGGCAGGAGTGTCTAAGTATCATCTGTGGAACCGTCTGGCAGGACCGTTCAAGGATTGCTTCGCCTACCGCTGGATGAAGAATCGCTACATTCGCTATCAGGTCAACGAGCAGGACGTATGACAGTTTCCGACTTGCTGATATATAGTCTCGGGTTCCTGGCACAGGCGTTCTTCTCGGCACGCATCCTGGTGCAGTGGATATTGTCGGAACGTGCTCACAAGGTGCTGTCGCCGAGCTTGTTCTGGATACTCAGTCTGGCAGGTAGCGTACTTCTGTTCTGCTACGGATGGCTGCGCGATGACTTCTCCATCATCCTCGGACAGCTTATAGCCTACTACATCTACATCTGGAACCTCGACATCAAAGGGCTGTGGCACAAGCTGCCGCGACTGTTGCGTGCTGTTCTCATTGCTCTGCCTGTGGCTGCGCTGGCATTTGCGCTGAACGACTTCGGAGCTTTCTACGACCAGTTCTTCCACAACGACAAGGTGCCATTGTGGCTCTTGGTCTATGGATCGATGGGTCAGGTCATCTTCACCCTGCGCTTCATCTATCAGTGGTATTACTCCCACCGCAAGCATGTGTCCGTGCTGCCGCTTGGCTTCTGGGTGATTAGCATCATTGGGTCGGCAGTCATCGTCAGCTATGGCATCGTACGTCTCGACCCCGTGCTCATCCTTGGCCAGTCGGTGGGCTTCATCTCTTACTCGCGCAACATCGTGCTCAGCCTGCACGGCAGGAAAGCGTGAGGTGCTGTGTCTCACTGCTTTCCCTGCGTGTACAGACAACTCTTTATTTACTTGACGCCGTGCAGTCGGCCAGCGTGAAGCTATATGTGCCGGCACGACGGTAGGTCTTCGTGCCTATGTGCATGGTGCATCCATCGGGTATCTGCACTGTACAGTTGCCGCTACGAGTCAGGTTGATGCTTATAGTACCGTCGGCAACAGGCACGTTGCCGCATGCATAGTTCAGGTCCATAAGGTCTGGACACAGCGTGAACTCATGCGGATCTGTGTCCGACTGGTGCAGTCCCAGTATGCCGCGTGCCGCAAGAACTATTGGAGGCACACCATTGGCACCATGGCAGAGGCTGAGTCCGTAGGGACGGCCATAGAACATAAGTTGTGTGCTTACAGGCGATGAGTACGAGAAGTTTTCGGGAAAACGGCTGTATCCTTGCCGCAACCAGTCGCCCCACACATCGTGCAGAAGCTGGCGGAAGTCTGCAGTGCGTCCTGCCTTGATGTATGCCAATGCCTCGTAGCCTTTCTCATAGCTGATGTTGTCCTTATAGCGTGGTATGGCTGGCAATACGCTGTCGAACAGTGTGTCATAGTCCTTGGCAGGGTAGAGGTCGGTCAGTACTGCCCAATACTGAGCATGATGGCTCAGACGTGTGTCGGGCGTACCGTCCTCGCGCAGTCCATTGATGAATGCCTTGCGGTCGTCATCCCAGAATACCGATATTATGCTTTCGCGCAGTGCGTCGGCATGTGTCGTGTACTGCCGAGCACGACTGTTGTCGCCAAGCAGGCGTGCAAAGCGTGCTGCGATGCGGAAGTTGGCGTAGAGCAACATCTGCGGATAAGAGGCGATGCCATAGCTCTCGGGACCGTTGTCACGCGACCATCCGGGTATGAATCCGCTTGTTGGTTGGCTGGCACTGATGAATCCGCGGGCGTCCTGAGCCTTCATGTAGAGATCCATCTGGCTGTCAATGCGGTTGCGATACATGTTCACGGAGCTCAGGTCGGCATAGCGCAGATAGTCGGTCTGTAGTGTCAGCAGTGCATGTAGAGGATAGTCCACGATGCCCCAATCGCCTTCGGTGGGCGACGGTGGCATCAGTGACACCGATATGTCATTGCGCACCACCTGACGGTCATCGAATGCCAGTGCCATGCCCAGTGCACTTATCGATGCGTCCATAGACCATGGCAGGAAGTCGCGCTTTATGCCATCGAGGTTGAAGTCGTGCATTGACGTGTGCATGGTTGCCATGCCTGCGCTCCACAGTTGGTTGAGTTCCTGGTCGCTGCATTCGAAGTCCATGTGGTAGTCGGCTGGCCACATCTGCATGTCGAAGCTGATGTTGCTGACGGTGCAGGGCTGTGATGCCGTGATCTTGACATAGCGCAGTCCGCGTTCTGGCAGGCTGATGTTGCCTGGTGCAGCGCTATCTTCTATGGGTTGTTGCTCGAAGCGCTTGGTGTCTTCGTTAAGAACCTCTTCTATGCTTTCGCCTACAGTGAAGTGTAGAGTGCTGTTGCCTGTGGCGGTGAGCGATACTGTTCCCACCTCGTCATACCAGAAGTCGGCAATGACCATGCCGCCTTGTCCGAGGGTCAGCACGTCACCGTCGATGGAGGCATTCTTCAGTGCTATGTAGTTCTTTGGACTTATGCTGACGCTTTGGTTTATGCGGCTGTTGGGAGACAGACTGGGAGTGTCGTAGCGTGCATCGGTCTCAGCAGGCATCCACAGTGCATTGTCGAGGCTTGCTTGCCAACCTTCGGCATCAATGCCACGCACAATCAGTGCGGGCAGCTGCCCGTTGGTCTGTACGTTGAACAGCAGTGTGTGGCGTCCGCGCTTCAGCGTCATGCCCTGTGTTGCCGCCTGTCCGTCGACCTGTGCAGTGACGTTGCTTGCCCCTGCAGCCTGCCATTGCAGTTGCAGGTCGGCATTGAGCTTCACGGTCTTGCGGAACATAGTCTGTTGTGCCGTTGGGTTGAACTTGCCAGGATAGCCCACGTTGACGCAACGTTCACGGCTCTGCGCGCGCAGCCACTGCTGGCGATAGGCGGCGAGTTGTCCGGGATACCATATATAAGATGTGCCGTCCCACGTCTCGTGGGTAGGAGCTTGTGCGGTGACGGCTTGCGGGTCCAGTGTCGGATCGTAGCAGAAGGTCTGTGCCTGTGTTGCCGCTACGGTCAGTGCGGCAACACAGGCTATAAGTCCTCTTTTCATGATGTGTGTGGTGTGTCAGTAGTGTGTGTAATCAGTAGTGATACATCTTCACGTGCAGTACCTTGACGCTGTCATATCCGGCATAGACATTGCGTTCGTCGCCGTTGAGCAGACGTCCCGGGCGGAACGTACCGTCCTGGAATGTACCTTCGTAGATGCTGTCGTAGCCGCAGAAACGGCTCTTGACGTCCGGACGCATGCTAATGTCGGCATTGAAGCCGTAGCCCACGATGTAGAACTCATCGTCGGCAGTCTGCACTATCAGTGCTCCTCCCTGCTCAATCTTCTCGGGTTCGCGCTGTGCGCCATTGTCACTATTGGCAGGTGCCATGAGTGCACCTATGTCGAAGCCTTTGCGCGGACTGAACCGCAGCTGGTAGTTGCCCATGCTTATGGTGTCGGTCTCGTGTCCGTTGTAGAGGTAGATGCCGCGCATGCGGTCTGTGCCGAGGCTCGACGTGATGAGGCTACCCATGCCCTGCATAGCCGCATAGCACTGTGCCAGCATGTCCTCATTCTTGGCACGTTGAGGGTTCTGCTCTTCGGTAGTGGCATCGATGCCGAAGGGCGAGAAGGCTATGGCATCGTGCTCGCCAATGGCATAGAGTGCACGCGCACCTACCAGCGTACTCTCGGGTATCAGCACCGGATTGCCGCGCCAAGAGAAGGCATTGCATATCCAGTCAAGCTGCTGCATGTAGGAGTTTGGCGTCAGTATGTCGAGCGACGGAGCACATGCCCGGTAGATGTCGAAGAACTCTGGTATGGAGCAACCATTGCCCAGACTGCGTCCGCGAGTGTTCATGCCGAAGACCGATGCGTTGGTGAAGACGGGTAGGGGATAGACCTCCTTGCCTGCACTTGCCATCTTGTCCAGGTAGGTGGCATAGCCATAGGCAGTGAACAGATGCTCAGTGGCATTTGGTATGGGGTCGTCGGCGCGGTTGTTGTCTTCGCTCTTGCCGAAGACGGTCTCCCAGTTGCCAGTGGTTTTGTTGCCGTTTGCAGCCCAAAGCTTCTCAAGGTCTGGTTGCAATGATCCCTTGTTCGACTTGAGATAGTTGGCGATTGTCGTGGGAATGTTGGCACGCCATGCACGCTCGGCTGCAGCGCTGTAGTCGCGCTTGCTGCCGCGCAACCCTGGCTCGTTCTGCAGCTGTATCATCACTATGGTGTGGTCGGTGTCGACGGCTTTGATGTGTCGCAGCAGTTCCACGTAGGCTTTGGTGTCGGCCTTGAGGATGTTGTCGTCGTAGACGCTGAGCATCTCCATCTCATTGCCTTGCTCGTCGACAGCACGCGGGAAGCGCTTTGGATTGTGCTTCACCCATGATGGTGCATAGGTCATGAACGGGTTCTTCCATGTGCCGAACCACAGCAGCACCACCTTCATGTCGCGCTCCCGTGCCTCACGGATTATGTAGTCCACCAGCGTGAAGTCGAACTTCCCTTCCTCTGGTTCGGTGAGTTCCCACGATGCCGTGGCTATCACCGAGTTCAGGTTCATGCGTTTCAGATTGTCCCATACGCGGTTCTGCTCCATATAGTCAATGGATGATGCTGTGGAGTTGTGCAGCTCACCGCAGTAGAGCACTAACGGTTGTCCGTCGACGGCAAGGCATGTTGACGTGCCGACCTTTTGCAGTTGCGGCACCTGAGCATTGGCAGTGCCGGCGAGTAGCATCGCTGCAAACGATGCAAGTAGTAGGTTCTTCATGGTGTGTTATTTTTATTACAAACAGTGCAATGCCTGCTGCCATTGTCATGGTGCAAGGCTGCAGTGCAAATGTACGGCAAATTCCGTTTTATGACAACTCCTGCTCGTTCAATATCTGCCTATACCACTCTGCATCTTCGTCGGAGAAGCAGCAGAAGACGACATTGCCCGTGTATTTCCTTGCAAGCAGATACTCCTCCACCATGCTGACAGCTATTCTTGCAGCACGCTCCTTGGGGAACTTGTAGGCTCCTGTACTGATGCATGGGAAGGCAATGGTCTTGATGTCGTGCTCGGCTGCCAAGTCCAAAGTGGTGCGATAGCATGATGCCAACAACTCGTCTTCATTGTGCTTGCCACCGCTCCATACGGGGCCAACCGTGTGTATGATGTTCTTGCTCGGCAGTTCGTAAGCCTTTGTCATCTTGCTCTCTCCAGTCGTGCAACCATTCAGAGTCTTGCATTCTTCCAGTAGCTTGGGGCCGGCAGCCTTGTGTATGGCACCGTCCACACCACCGCCACCAAGCAGACTTGTGTTGGCAGCATTTACTATTGCGTCGACCCGCAGTCGGGTAATGTCGCCGACTACGACCTTTATTGAGCTGTCAAGACGTGTCACAAACATGTCGTCTTTCCATTCATAATCGTGGTCATCACAGCAGATGTCGTAATATTGTTCAAACGTCATGTCATACGCGCGACGGCCATAAGAGCACTGGAACATTGGCGACTCGTTGTCGGGTTTCAGACTGACCGGTTGCATGGACTTGTCCAGTCCTATGGGCTGGTACATAGCCTTTGTCCATTCATCGTCGATGGAGTGGCCATGGACATAATCCGTCATCCTGTTCTCGAAGACCAGATGTGCATAGTCCGACAATGACAGTCCTACTATCTCACTGTCATTGTCCAAGTTCTCGAAGCTGAAGCCATGCTTCTTTGCCAGCACATAAGCTCCGTGTGGTATCTTCACCAGAAGAATCTGCGTTTTGCCTGCCAGCCGGAACACGTCTACTACCACAAAGTAGGAATTGCGGTGGATGATGTTCTCCTTGAAAGGGAATGGATTGGGCAGATTCCTGTTGTCCTGCAGGCGCAGGTATTCCTCTATAGAGAAAAGTCTTGGAGCCACAATCATAAAGCGCACTCTATGCATTGGCTGGAGAAGCTTTTTTGTAGCCTCCATGAATTCGCCGGCACGTATCACCTGGCCTACCTTGTAACATTTGTCAATGTCGAACTCTGCATCGGTATCGCGATAGAACACCTGCAGTGGATTTCTGGCATAATCGTCGCAGATATATAGTCGTAACGTTAGCGAGAGTGTCTTCGCATTGAACACAGACAGACGCTTTTCCATAACAGGCTTGGGTACATAGGCCTTCAGCGGTACTTCTTCTGGAATGTTGTTGTCCATTTCCTCCTTCGGAATGAATTTGCGGCCAAACCATGACTTCATTGACCTGTCCTTGTCGTATACCTTGCGACAGCCGTCGGGATATAGCAGATAGCATGCCTTGTCGTCCTCGGCAAACCAACAGTCCTTAACATCGTAGTCGTTCCAACGTATGTCTGTGTAGTCCATCGGGAACAACCATGTCCCGTCACAGCGGAGTATGCCGTAGTGACGAAGCGACTGGCCGGTATTGCGGATGAATATCTCATGGCCATACTTGTCGTATTCCTGCTTGTAGCAGACTGCTACGCCGTCTTCAAAATGCAGGGGACCGTCGAACCAGTCATCTATGATAGGCTTGCCGTCGTAGAACGCAGCACCGTGGGTCTGACGTATACCTTTTGTCTTAAAAGTGGAATAGATGCCGTTGCGGAGCACAGGGTCCATTCGTTCATAGGAGATGTCGTTGATGCGCTTCAGCTCTTCGTCGACAAACACCCATGGCCCTTCCCATGTCTGTGCAGGAGCTACGCCTTGGTGGAACACCCTTACCTCTCTGAACTGACTCTTCTTTCCTCTGCTCGACTGGTCGGCAAAGGGCGAGAACGTTCCGTCTTCGAGCAGCCAACCCTTTATGCCATCTTCGTCTATGGCAAAGTAGCCGTTCTTGCGGTGAGCATATATCTCGGTGTAGGTGAACTCGGTAACGGCATTTCCCTTCACGTCGACAAGTCCCCAGCTGTCTCCCTTCTTGGCTCGTGCCGTACCTTTCCAGAACACGCCGAGGTGGGTCAGTCCCTTCGACAAGGGAATGGCTCTCTTTCCTTTAATGGTAATGGTGCAGTAGACTTCGCCTTTCAGCAGACGTATGTAGCCGTCGTCGTCATAGTCGAGTATCTTGTCATACTTGCATGGCACGACCTTACGTCCCTCGGAGTCTTCCAGCCCATAGAGCCCGTTCTCTTCGATAATGACAAATCCCGACTTGTTCATGTCTGCTTACTTTGCCGGTTTGTCGTCACTAAGCAAATACCACTCTATGGTCACGTTGTCGGACATGGCCTTATCGTCTGGCGTAATGTCGAGTGATGCTGCTTCGCAACACATCGCCTCATCTGCATTGTGGATGTTTCGTGCCTGAGAGTAGACGTAAAGTTCATGAACGGAATAGTCGATGTGTTTGACCGCTCCGAGCTTGCTTCCGCTTGCCTTTGCCATGATGGTGGCTTTCTCTTTGGCATCTTTCACTGCGCGTTCAAGCAACTTCAGCTGTACGGGTCGAGGGTCTCTGACGGTATATCCTATGCTTATCTCAGCCTGCTTCAGCTCACGTCCTATCATGCGTACCACGCTGTTGAGCAGCACCCTGTCCATGCCCAAATCTATCTTGATGCAATGGTCGAGCTCGAAGCCCAGGAAGATCTCTCTCTCGAAATGGCCATTGTCGTCATATTCATTCTTCGTCTTCTTGGCGATGTCGAACCTTATTGTCTTAGGCAACTTCGCGTCAAGCTTCAGCTCCTCCATAATCTTCCTCAGCTTGTCGGTGTCGTTCTTGGCTTGTTTGTAGGCATCTTCATACGTGTCGTGAAGACTTGTCAGCGACAGCTCAATGCGTGTCACGTCGGGTTCCACGTGTATGTTACCGCTTCCGGTGACTCTAATAAGGTTCTCTTCCATAGCATTATTCTCTTTATCGGTTAATGAATCCGGTCCATTCCCTTCTGACATTAGATTGGCATCTGTTGTCGTGCAGGGCTGACTGGCAAGTGCAATGTTACGAATTATTATTGACATAACCATCAGCTGGAGTGCGGAATCCATACTATTTTCCCCGGTCCTTTGCAAATCTGTTCAAAAGCGTTCAATAACCGTTCAATAACCGTTCTAAAACCAGACTAAAAGCCCCCGTTTTCGTTCTAAAACGTCAGCTTTTGAACGAAAACGTTCTAAAAAGCAGTGTTTGCTCGAGTAGGCACCCTAACGATGGGCATTCTTAGGGTCTAAGGATGGGCATTCTATG
>CAYXLA010000061.1:0-11986 GCA_964465765.1 uncultured Bacteroidaceae bacterium
AACAGTTATGAATGGAATAGGAATACAGTGGATTATATTCATAGGAGTGATGTTGCTGAGCTGGCTCGTACAGAGCAACTTGCAGCGTAAGTTCAAGAAGTACTCCAAGATTCGCAGCACTGGTGGACTGACCGGTGCAGAGATAGCAACGAAGATGTTGCACGACAATGGCATCTACGATGTTAAGGTGACACACGTGTCCGGACAGCTTACCGACCACTACAATCCGGCAACCAAGACCGTCAACCTCAGCGATGGTGTCTACTCAAGCAACAGTGTGATGGCAGCTGCCGTTGCCGCCCATGAGTGCGGACATGCCGTGCAGCATGCACGTGCCTATGCTCCGCTGTCGTTGCGCAGCAGTCTGGTACCTGTCGTCTCGTTTGCATCAAAGTGGATGACGTGGGTCATACTTGCAGGAATCTTCCTCCTCAGCACATTCCCACAGCTACTGCTGCTCGGCATACTGATGTATGCACTGACGACACTCTTCAGCCTCGTCACACTGCCTGTCGAGATCAATGCCAGTGAGCGTGCACTGTCGTGGCTCAGGAACTCTGGCATGACAAGTGGCTCACATCAGGCGTATGCCAAAGATGCGCTGAAGGCTGCCGCCTACACCTATGTCGTAGCTGCCATAGGTTCGCTGGCAACACTGATGTACTACATAATGATATACCTCAACAACCGCGACTAATCACATCAGCCGCGAAAGAACCAATCGAACACTATACACCATAACATATACTTATGACCGTAAAACCAAGCATACCGAAAGGAACGCGCGACTTCTCGCCAGTGGAGATGGCGAAGCGCAACTACATATTCGACACCATACGCAGCGTGTACCGCCTCTATGGCTTCCAGCAGATAGAGACGCCTGCCATGGAAAACCTGTCGACACTGATGGGCAAATATGGCGAAGAGGGCGACAAGCTGCTGTTCAAGATACAGAACTCTGGCGACTACTTCCATGGAATCACCGACGAGGAACTGCTGAGCCGTGATGCCTTGCGCCTCGCAGCAAAGTTCTGCGAGAAAGGACTACGCTACGACCTCACCGTACCCTTTGCACGCTATGTCGTGCTGCATCGTGATGAGATCACGTTCCCCTTCAAGCGCTATCAGATACAACCTGTGTGGCGTGCCGACCGTCCGCAGAAAGGTCGTTACCGTGAGTTCTATCAGTGTGACGCCGATGTCGTAGGCAGTGACTCACTGCTGAACGAGGTAGAGCTGATGCAGATTGTCGACACTGTGTTCTCACGCTTTGGCATACGCGTATGCATCAAGATAAACAACCGCAAGATACTTAGCGGCATTGCCGAGGTCATTGGTGAGGCAGACAAGATTGTCGACATCACCGTAGCCATCGACAAGCTCGACAAGATTGGACTCGACAATGTCAATGCCGAACTGCGTGAGAAGGGTGTCAGCGATGAGGCCATTGCCAAGCTGCAACCCGTAATACTGCTCAGCGGCAGCAACACGGAGAAGCTCTCACAGCTCAAGACCATACTCGCCTCAAGCGAGACAGGCATGAAGGGCATCGAGGAGACAGAGTTCATACTCTCTGCCGTGGCTGATGCCGGACTCACCAATGAGGTTGAGCTCGACCTCACACTGGCTCGTGGACTGAACTACTACACGGGAGCCATCTTCGAGGTGAAGGCTCTCGACGTGCAGATTGGCAGTATCACCGGTGGCGGACGCTACGATAACCTGACAGGTGTCTTCGGCATGTCGGGTGTGTCGGGTGTGGGCATCTCGTTCGGTGCCGACCGCATATACGACGTACTGAACCAGCTGGACCTCTATCCTAAGGATGCTGTCGATGGCACACGTCTGCTGTTCATCAACTTCGGCACCAAGGAGGCTGCCTTCGCCATGACTGTCCTCAAGACCGTGCGTGCCGCTGGCATCAGTGCCGAGCTCTATCCCGATGCTGCCAAGATGAAGAAGCAGATGGGCTATGCCAATGCCCATAACATCCCCTTCGTGGCACTGATAGGTGAGAACGAACTCAATGAGGGCAAGGTGACATTGAAGGACATGACCACTGGCGAACAGAAACTCCTCTCGCCATCCGAGCTCGTCGAGGCAGTGAAGTAATCTTTTCCCCATCCTCTGTAGGCGCATAACAGCCTGCAGAAAAGCGGAGGGAATATCCATGTTCTCTATGTATGTACCTCTCCGAGGCACTATATAAAGGTATCTATCCTGACCCCAGTCTGCGCTGCGCTTAGACTGGGGTTATGCATAATTCAGCCTCTCCGAGGCTGCACGTCCTATAGCGCAAGTGCAATCCATGGTTGCATATCCGATATGGGTGAGCATCACGCATAACCCAACACATATCACTCAACACCCTTAACCGATGCCACAGGCATCTCAATGTCGTGGTGCCATGATATAGTGCATACTTGAGGTTGCATGTCCCATAAGTGTGTTGGGTAATATCGGTGAGATACAGCCACGGGATATGGATATTGAGAGGACGTGGTGTCTCGGAGAGACACAATTATGCATAACCCCAGACTAAGGGAACGCAGTGACCGCAGTCTGGGGCCAAAGTACGCCCCTAACATGTGCCTCGGAGAGGTACATACATGAAGGCCATGTGTTTATCGCTGTATGATGCTTCGTCCCACAGGACGTGCATAGAGTGGCCCCACGTCTTTTCGTTGACATCAGCCGACTTTTCGCGTTGAGGCTGTGAGACTGGAGGGTTGGTGCCATTTCGCTACTTTCGCGGTCGAATAAATACTAACTGTATACATCAACAACCGCAAGACTTATGAAGAAGAGCAAATCCGTCGTAGCTCTCTTGTTGCTTGGCACCGCTATAGCTGTGCCGTCGCATGCGCAGGAAGCACGTACCGACACTGTTGCCACAGTAGCCTCGGAGGGCAGTAACCGCAATCTGCTTATGAATGCTGCCTCTGCCAGTCAGCCACGCCAGATATCGCTTGGACTGCCTGTCGAGACCAACTCCTACATCTACGAGGACGGCCTGCCCGTGTCCTACTATCCTTTCCAGCTTTATCCTTACAAGTCATGGCATGGTGGCGTGCAGCATGAGTCTGTCAGCACAATGTCGCCGACCGACATGGCATTGAGGTATGGTGTTATCAGCTATAGCGTCGACAGTCACTCGCGCATCGACAACGACAAGTTCGGTGGACGCGTCAACTACACAGTCAACATGTACGGACGTCAGGCAGTCGATGCCACCATGGCAAGTCCTATAGGCAAGGGCTGGGGCTTCAACCTCAGCACATACCAGAACTTCGACCCGGGGTCGAATCATCTGGATGCTACATATCTCAAGGAGCGTCAGCAGACCTATAAGCTCGGCATCTCGAAGAAGTGGGCTGACGGACGTGGACGTGCCGGACTGATGTATCAGTACTCGCGCTTCACGAACATCGACGAGAAGTATGCCCCATTCATCTTCGTGGGCGACGGTAGCGTGAAGAAGTACGATGGCTTCAGCCTGGGACATGACCAGTACCTGCCATCGAACAACACCATTGAGTATCTGGATGTGATGACTGGTGAGATGAAGACAAGGAATCTCAACAAGGCGAACACCGACCGCATACACAACGTCAACTTCGTGATGGAATACACCTGGGACAATGGTCTGAAGTTCTACTTGAACAGCAAGTACAAGAATGGTGTGTCCAATCGTGCCAATGCCACAGTGACTACCATAAACGATGCCGATGCCAACAGTGGTTATACCTATGAGGATGGTACCGTGTTCATTGGTAAGGCACAGCAGCGCCGCATACTCATCTTCGGCGGTGCACCCGAACATTCGTGGATGACAAATGTGGGCCTTAACGGTGTCTCAGCAAACAAGCGCCACCGCTGGACTGTCGAGGCAGACTACTGGATGAGCCATCTTGCCACAAACACATCGATGTATATGTATGCCCAAGAGGCAAAGAAAGACCCGAAGCTGCTGCTCCTCAATGGCAACAGGGGATACTCTTACAACTCGTATGCTGAGTTCTACAACGGACATGAGCATAAGCTCTTCGCATGGGCAAGTGATGAATGGACGGTCAACGACCGTCTGTGGCTCAAGGCAGGACTGCGTCTGGAATATCTCAACGTGCGCGGTCATGCTGCCAACGATGTCGGTGGTGAGTGCAATGCACGCCATACTGGATTCTATGTCAACTCGCCTGACGTCAACCTGAATCGCATCAACAACCATCACTTCAACAATGCCTATGCCCTTGGCGGACGCTATGCACTGACCGACGGCTTCGGTCTGCAGGCTGAGTTCACCTCTGCCACAGTGCACTCGCAACTGTTCCACTATGGTGTCTACAACTATCCGTCGCAGAAAGGCATAACATCCAACTACCTGCGCGCAGGTATCTACTGGAAGAACAGCTGGATTGACCTGACGTCGCAGTTCACATATATCACCAAGAACAACTCACAACTGCGTCCGCAGTTCAGCCACAAGCTGACACGCGATGTCGGTGAGCTTAAGGCAGGACAGATAGAGACCATCACGCCCATTCTCTACTACGGACAGAAGGCTTCGGGATGGACTACCGACCTTGTACTCACTCCGTTCGAAGGCTTCAGCCTGCATGCTCTGCTCACGCTGCGCAATCCTCAGTACAAGGACTTCAGCTTCACCACGACATTCAGCGATGGTGTGTCGGAGACCCATGACTTCAATGGCAACACCATCACAGCACTCAGCAAGACCGAGATTGAGATTGAACCGTCGTATAAGTTTGGCGACTGGCGCGTATGGCTCAGTGCACGCTACTTCAGCAAGCAGTACATCAACAAGACCAACACTCTCTACTTCAACGGCCGCTGGGAGACCTTCGGTGGTGTGGACTACACGCTGAACAAGACCGTCAGCTTCTCTGCCAACGTCATCAACATCTTGAATCAGAGTGGTGCCAGTGGCTCCATCTCGTCGGCAGACCTCGTGACCGATACCAGCAACTACCAGAACTACCTCATGTCTGGCACGTACATACGTCCGTTCACGGTAGAGTTCACCACGAAGATTACCTTCTGAGGTATCGGCTCAAGAGAAACATCCGGGCACATCCTGTAGCGTAAACTACGCTCTCTATATATATAAGGAACGCGCGCGCGTGCGCGCGTTCCTTATGTATATAGAGCTATCGCTATCGGGTGAGACTCTATTGAATGCAATTAGGGCTGGCACTTCTTGCGAGGTGTCAGCCCTTTTGGTAGGTTTACCGATAGCGGTACAGCCGTTTACTTGTCGTTCAGCTTGTAGCTGACGAAGGCAGCATGACGGCTGTCGGGTGCCCATGAGTTGGTGTTGATAGTGCCTTGTCCACCAAACAACTCTACAAGTGTGCGTGGCTCGCCACCCTCAGCAGGCATGATGCGCAGCTCTACGTTCTTGTTTGCCAAGTGCTGTCCTGGCTCGAGGTCACCCTTATGATAGGTTATGAACAGCACCCACTTGCCATCGGGAGAGACGTGTGGGAACCATGAGTTGCGCGTCTCGTCGAAGGTCATCTGCGTCTGTTCGCTGCCGTCTGTCTTCATGCGCCATACCTGCATGAGGCCCGTACGTACTGAGTTGAACCAGATATGTTTGCCGTCAGGACTATATTCGGGACCGTCGTCAAGACCGGCAGCATCGGTCAGTTGCTTCTCTTCGCCACCACCGATAGGAATGGTGTATATGTCGGCTCCCTCGCTACTGCGGAAGGCACAGTATGCCAGCTCCTTGCCGTCAGGACTCCAGCCATGCAGATAGCTCGGCCCTGTGGGTGTGATGAGCTTGGGATAGCCGCCGTTGAGGGGCATAGTGTAGATGTATGATGTGTAGGAGGCACGTCCGCTGCCGCCTGGTGACGAGCTGACGGCTATGGACTGTCCGTCGGGAGAGAGCACATGGTCGTTGTTGCAGTTTGTCAGGTAGGCTGTGTTGACCAGCTGAGGATTGCCCTTGCCTTCAGCATCTACCTTGAAGATGAGTCCACCACTGTTGTAGACCAGCCACTTGCCATCCTTGCTCCAGTTGGGAGCCTCGATGCGGTAGGGGAACTCTTTGACAACAGTGCGTTGTCCGGTGGTGACATCGAGCACTTCGAGTATGCTCGTTACATTGTCGTCCTGATTTTGTGCGCCGGCAGTCATGGCTATGGCAGCCAGCAGGGATAGAACTATGCGTTTCATAGGTATATAGATTTTGTTTGTATTCTGTTTTCTTTATTCTGCTCGTAGGGTTATCGTGCCTTGGCGCAGGCCCTTGGCAGTAGCTGTCAGCGTGATGTCGCCTGTCTGTCCTTCGGCACTCTGCACTATAGCAGTGAGCTGTCCGGAGAAGGCATGCATGTGTGGCAGATGGAATTGCTCGGTGCACGACGGGTTGCCATTGGCTGCTGCGCGGTATGTTCCTGCTCCACTGACGCTGAAGCTGACCTCACGACTGTCGTCGGGACAGAGGTTACCGTCCTTGTCGACTATGCTAACAGTGACATAGGCAAGGTCCTTACCGTCTGCCGACAGCTTGCTGCGGTCGACGGTTAGCTGTATGTGGTGCGGACGTCCTGCTGTGTGCATCACCTTCTCTTCTGCCTTGTCGCCGTTCTTGTCGTATGCCACGACCTTCACCTCTCCTGGCTCGTACTTCACGTCCATCCACATCAGACGGTAGCGGCGCAGTGTTGCCAGACTGTCGGTATGCTCGTTGGCACGTGCCTCCTCGGCTGTCCACTTGTGCTGGCGACCGTAGCTCTTGCCGTTGACAAACAGCTCTGCCTCGGGATAGCTGGTGTAGACGAATATGGGTGTAACCTGTCCTTTGCGCTTGTTCCACGTCCAGTGTGGCAGTATGTGCAGTGTGCTGGCATTGCGGTTCCATACGCTGCGGTAGAGGTAGTAGCGGTCTTTCGGCAGACTTGCCAGGTCGATGATGCCGAAGAACGAGCTGTGGACGGGCCATGTGTTGTAGTATGGCGTCGGCTCGCCCAGATAGTCGAAGCCTGTCCAGACGAACTGTCCTATCTCCCACTCATTGTCGTCAGCCATGGCGAAGTCGAGGTCGGGGAGGTTCGACCAAGGGCATGCCTCGGTGTCGTAGCCCGATGTCTGCAGGTCGTCATACATGGCTCCCTTCTTCAGCTCAACGGGGAACTTGTACACACCACGCGAGCTGATGGTCGATGCTGTCTCCGATCCTTCCACGATGCCTTGCGGCAGTATGTCGTATGCCTCCTGATAGAACGGCAGTCGGTAGTTCAGTCCTGGAATGTCTATAGCCTGTGCGAAGCCATTGTGCAGTGAGTTCTCTGCCTGGTCTATGCCCACTGTGACCTTGCGTGTAGGGTCCAGCTGGTGGCAGACATCCTGCAGACGCAGCAACGTCTTATAGCTCTCGGGGTCGCGTTGGTTGGGTACCTCGTTGCCGATGCTCCACAGCACTACGCTCGGATTGTTGCGATAGTGCATCACGAGGTTGGTCAGGTCTTTCTCTGCCCACTCATTGAAGTAGCGGTTATAGCCGTTCTCGCACTTCGCCATGTCCCATTCGTCGAACGACTCTGCCATCACCATGAATCCCATTTCGTCGCACAGCTCCACCAGCTCGGGTGCCGGCATGTTGTGCGTAGTGCGTATGGCGTCGCATCCCATGTCCTTGAGCATCGTCAGCTGGTGGCGCAAAGCTGCCACATTGACTGCACTGCCCAGCGGACCCAGGTCGTGATGGTTGCACACACCTTGGAACTTGCGCGGCTTGCCATTGAGGAAGAAGCCCTTGTCTGGCACGAACTCCACGGTGCGTATGCCGAAACGTGTGGTGTAGTCGTCGGTCAGACTGCCGTCGACATATACCCTTGTGCGTGCCTTATATAGATAAGGTGTCTCTGGCGACCACAGCTGTGGATGCTCCACTGTGAAGTTCTGACCGAGCGGTATGTCGTGCACAGCCATCTTGGTCTCGTCCTTGGTGCATACCACACGGCCGTCGGCATCGGTGATGTCTGTCACGAGACGCACCTGCTGCTGGTGCTGTGTGCCTTCGAGAGTGACGCGCAGGCTCACCGAGGCATAGCTCTCCTCGACATGTGGCGTCGTGATGCAGGTGCCCCAGGTGGGTATGTGCACATCCTCCGTAGTCACCACATGCACGTTGCGGTACAGTCCTGCACCAGGATACCAGCGCGATGAGCTGGGCATGTTGTGCAGTCGCACGGCAAGGACATTATCCCGTCCGTCGCTGTTGATGTAGGGCGTGACGTCGCAGTAGAACGAGTTGTAGCCATAGGGCCAGAAGATTGCTTCGTGTCCGTTGACGTAGACACGCGCTTCGCTCATGGCACCGTCGAAGACGAGTGTGGTGTGCTTGCCTGCCGGAACACTGAACTTGTTGCGATACCAGCCAGTGCCTACGAAGGGCAGTCCGCCCGTACGTCCCGACATCTCAGACGCTTCCGTCTGTCCGTCCTGCTCGATGGCAACGTTCTGAACGTCGTAGTCACCGCCGAAGGGACCATATATAGCCCAGTCGTGTGGCACGCTGACGGTCTGCCACTTTGAGTCGTCGTAGGCAACGTTCATGGCTCCAGCCTCGTCACTACGTACGAACTTCCAGTTCTTCTCAATCGTGAACTCGCTTCGCGGCTGTTGTGCTGCTGCCCAGGCTACGCTCATCAGAGCGAAGCCTGTGGCAAGGATGTACTTCTTCAATTCAGATTTCATGGCGTTATAGGTTTTCAGTCTTTCTTCTCGTTATCGGTTCTTCGAGATCAGTCTCACCGGACCCATCAGTCCCGACGGAGACATCTGCGATGTCGGTCGGTACATCGGGTACTGCGACCATGTGACCTTCTCGGTCATGTCGGGACGCGAGTCACCAATCAGGCGGTTAATCCACAGGTTCGTGACCTTGACCTCTATCTCGTTGCTGCCAGTGCTGATGGCATCGGTGACGTCGATGACGAATGGCTTCTTCCAGTACAGACCAAGGTTGTTGCCGTTGACGGTCACCTCTGCCATCACACCCACGTTGCCGAGGTCGAGTGTCAGCTTGCTGCCTTCCTCAATGGCAGGCACGTCGATGGTGGTCTTGTAGGTGGCTTCGCCCGAGAAGTACTTCACGGCAGGGTCTTCGGCATTGCTCAGGTCGATGAGTTGGTCGAATGTCACTGCCTCGGCAGGTGCTCCACGGTTCTCCTGGAATGTCACTGTCCATGGCGTTGTGACGGTGAGCAACGTGCTCTCCTTCAGGTCGGGCAGCTTGACTTCGTTCGCGTCTGCCTTGCTGCCGAAGACTACGAACAGGGCATCACCCTCTACAAGGTTCAGCGTGACAGTGGTGGTGTTGTCGCCGTTGATGGTGTACGACACGTCTTCCTTCTTGCCTGTCTCGGGGTGCCATACCTCGGGCTTCTTGCCCTTGACACGGAATGTCAGGTCGACGGTCTTGGCCTGTGTGGTGTCTGGATTGTTCACCCAGTAGATCTCTGCTGCCGATGTTGTGCGGTGCACGAAGCGCAGTCCTGAACCCTCAGGCAGTGCCACGTCGGGCTTGATGCTGTTGTCTTTGAGTACCTCGAGCATGGACTTGTCGGTATAGACATTGCTCTTGCCCGACTCCCAGATTTCCTTCACCAACTGCTCGAACTCTGCGGGGTCGTCGGTCAGTCCAGCCGGCTTCTCTGGCTTGGCACCACAGATTATGGCACCGCCCTTAGCCAGCTCGGCAATCTTGCGCAGCACGGGTATGGTCATCTTCTTGGCATTGTCGTCGAGCACCAGCACGCGGTAGCGCATTCCACTCGGTGTGGTCAGGTTGCCGGTACGCGACACCTTCAGCAGGTTGAGCAGTGCGTCGCTGTTGATGAAGTCGAAGCTGTAGCCGCTCGGCACCGGTGGCAGCTCGTTGCCAAACATGCCGGCGATGTTGTTGTCTTCACCATAATAATATACGATGTCGGCAACGTAGTGACCCTGCTGCAGCATGTAGCTGCTGCGCGACAGATAGTCCACCCATGCCCATGCCGACTCTGTCCAGCAATCCAGACGGTTGAACCACTGTCCGATGGGGCCAAGGCCCAGACCAGGACGGCGGTCGTCGACAGGCTGGTGTACCGACGTGTGCACCACGAAGCGGTTCAGTCCGCTATACAGCTCCATGTCGGCTATAGGCTTTATGTTTGCTGGATGGTAGGCATACGACTTGCCTTCGCCACCAGGTGCGGTGAACGACTCACCTGCCACGAGGTTCTGTCCGTAGATGTGTGCCACAGAAGCAGATTCGCGTATGTCGGCTTGCGCCATCGGCGGTGTCGATGCTCCTGTGTTGTTGGGCATCCATGCTGCAGCCATCGGCACGGCAGCATTCTTCTTCACCTCCATGCCTTCGGCAAGGTAGACGCGTCCGTTCTCGTGCGACTCGGTGTAGCGTCCCATGCCATACTCGCGCAGTATGTCGGTCATCTGGTCGTAGAGGCTCTCCACGACGAGCTCGCCCAGCGTCTTGCGCCAGTCGCGCAGGAACTTCTCGCTCTGCTCAGCACTGCCCACGACCTGTCCAGTCAGTACTGGCAGCCATGGCAGCAGTTCGTAGCCGCGGTGGCTCTCGAAGGCTGCGAGCATCAACGGTGTCCAGTTCTCCTGTTCCGACTCATAGCTGTCTGCCATCAGGTATTTGATGGTCTTGCCCCACTCGTCGCCTACGATGTCCTTGTACATGCCTATGTAGTGCTCGAAGTAGCGCTTCACGGCGTCGGCATCCATCTTGTCAATCTCAAATCCTGTGGCCTCGGGTGGCGCGGGAGAGTTCTTCTTGCCTGTCTGTGAGTAGCCGAAGCGCAGTATCTTCCATTCGCCTGCGGGTGCATCCCATGTCAGCTGTCCGTCCTTGACATTGTCGGTGATGTCCAGCACATCGCTCAGAGCAACGGCGTTGCCATCGTCGGGTGTGTCATACAGATATAGGTCGGCGGGAGCGGCAAAGCCTGCCTTCTCCTCGGCATGGTTAATGCGGTAGACGGGATAGAGCTTCAGCTCGGCAATGTTTGTGGGTGCTGGCTTTGCCTCGGCAGAGTAGCCCATGAGTGCGGCATACGGGTTGGCTGCTGCCGCCTTATTGTCGAAGTAGATGCGGAAGTAGCGTGCCGTCGTTGCGGGGAATGTCACCGTTCCTGCCACAGCCGAGCTGTTAGGTATCTTCATTATCTCTGTGAAGTTCACGCCATCGTCGCTGGCGGCGATGCTCTTGTCAATCTCCACCTTTGGCATCTGCCACTGTCCGCGCACCTGTCCGTCGACCACGGTCAGTGCTTTCATGGTACGTGGCTCGCCGAAGTCATATTGTATCCAGCCCTTGCCGTTAGGACCCGGGGGTAGGGGAGCTGTCTTCTGCATGTCACCATCGGTCAGCTGTGCCAGGCTGAAGCTGCCACCGCTCGATGTTATCTGTGGGTTCAGCGCTGTCACGTCCACGTCAGCATCAGGCAGCTTGACTGCCAGCACAGCTATGTCATCATAGTAGCCCTCGGTGGCATCGCTTGTCAGTGGCACGTTCTGGAACTTGCCTATGGTCTTATATGGCTCTGGCAACTTTATGTCGACGGTCTGTCCGCCAGTCACGCGCACTTCGCGCCACACCAGTTTCTTCATTCCATCCTTGCCCTCAACCCATGGACCGCCTGTGAAGCTCCATCCTGGCGAGCAGGCAATAGACATCTCCATGCCCAGTGAGTCGGCAAGGTGTGTGGCATAGTTGAAGGCATCCTTCCAGCCGTCAGTCATATACATCAGCCGTTCCGGCACAATCTGCTCAGTGCTGAAGCCTGCGTCGAAGTTCATGAATCCGGCGATGCCCTGCCGTTTCATCCATGTCAGGTCCTTATAGATACCTTCTTTGGTGACGTTGCCATCCATCCAGTGCCACCACACACGTGGACGTGCCGATGCGGGCGGATTCTGGAATTCGGTGTACATGTTGTCG
>CAYXLA010000062.1:0-11814 GCA_964465765.1 uncultured Bacteroidaceae bacterium
GTGAGCATTCATCACGTTCGATGTGAGCGTTCATCACGTTCGATGTGAGCGTTCATCACGTTCGATGTGAGCGTTCACAACGTTCGATGTGAGCGTTCACAACGTACGATGTGAGACGACATAATATAACTTCGGGCACGACTTTGGTTATCTGCTCGCACGACTTTAGCTATTGTCTTTCAGCACTAAAAGGGGCTTTCTCAAGGTGCCACACGGCATCAATCCAGGCGACACATGCCGTGCAAGCACTAAAAAAGGCAGACAACTTGTTGTCGTTGCCTGCCTTCTATGAGTTGTGCACCAGTGGTGCGTCAGATTATACCCTTGGTGTGTTCGAGGAAGCTGATGATGTCCTCAATCTCTTCACTCTTTGGAACCTGCGTCTTGATGCGGCCAATGGCATCCTCGGTGCTGATGCCCGTCTGATAGACGATGAGGTAAGAAGTCATGATGTGGCGCATTATCTTGTCATCGACACGATGGAAGTCGTTGTTCTGCAAGATGACAGAGTTTACGCCATGGTATTCTGCCGGATTGCCCGAAACGACTATGTACGGAGGCACATCCTTAGAGATGCGTGTACCCGACTGTATCAACGACCACTTGCCAACGACCACCGACTGCTGAATGATGGCTGCGTTGCTCAGGATTGAGCAGGTGGACAGATGGCTTCTGCCTGCCACGATGCTCTTGAGGCCGACTACAACGTAGTCGTCAAGACAAACATCGTGACACAAGTGTGCACTCGCCATGATGTGGCAATGGTTGCCGATGACGGTGGCTCCACCCTCTTCGGACGAACGTGCAATGATTACGTTCTCGCGAATGACGTTGTCGTTGCCTATACGGATTTCAGTAGGTCCGCCTTTGTAGTGGAAGTCCTGCGGCGAAGCACCGATGACTGCTCCCTGATAGATCTTGTTGTTACTGCCCATGCGCGTGCCACTGAGAATCGAAGCATGCGACTTGATGACGCAACCGTCGCCGATAACCACATCGTCGCCTATGTAGGCGAACGGCTCTATAATGACGTTGTTGCCAATCTTGGCACCCTTGTCTATGTAAGCTAATTCACTGATCATAGTATGTTGCTTTTAAGAGTTTAACATCTTGTCCTTATTCCTCGATCTCTTCTCTGCCGCCGCCGAGAGCCTGATAGAGGCTGACGACTGCGCTAAGCTTATCGTAAGTGTCTGCCACTTGCGAGAGTTGTGCGCTGAGGTAGGATGCCTGTGCGCTGATGACCTCAAGATATGTGGTGGACGTGCCTAACTGCCACAGTTCCTGTGTATCTTCGTAAGCCTGCTTAGCCGATTCAACCTGCATGGTTCTTGCCTCAGCCTTCTCTGCATTCATCTGATACTGATAGAGGGCATTGTTGACGTCGTTGCCGGCAGAGAGCAGTGTGGTCTGGAAGGTCAGCTTAGCCTGCTCCTCGGCAGCTTTTGCCTGACGCAAGGCTGCTACGAGCTTGCCACGATAGAACAGAGGCTGGGTGATGGAGGCTACGGCAGTGGCCAGCAGGTGTCCAGGGTTGGAGATTACTCCGTAGCTGTTGGTCCATCCCAGTGAGCCTGTCAGTGTAACAGCAGGATAGAAGGCTGCACGTGCACTGTTGGTGTTGTAGTAGCATGCTGCCAGTGACATCTCTGCTGCTTTCACGTCGGGACGGTTGGACAACATCTGCAGAGGAATACCAACCGAGAAGTCGGAAGGCAGCTTCTGGTCGTCGAAACTGCCTCTCTCGAGGTGCTGCGACGGCTTGTTCAGCAGCAGGCAGAAGGAGTTCTCTGTCTGACGCATGCTCTCCTTGATGTCTGTAAGCGAAGCTACCGTCTGTGCATAGCTGGTGCGGCTTGAGGCTACAGATGCACTGTTGGTCATAGCTGCATCGTACATGGCTTCCATGGTCTCGACGGTCTTCTTCATCAGTCCTGCGGTCTCCTCAGTGATCTGATACTGCTTGTCGAGCATCAGCAGTGTGTAGTACATCGTTGCAACCGAGGCAATGATCTGCGTCTGCACTGCCTGCTGATAGTACTGCGTCTGGCGATAAGTCACCTTGGCATTGCGGTGCGAGTTGAGCAGTTGTGCGAAGAGGTCGACCTGCCAGCTGGCATTCACCGGTATGGAGTAAGCCTGTGAGGCCTTCTGGTGGTTGAAGCTGGTGATGGTTCCCTGCGGTGAGAACGTGAACGAAGGCAGATAGGACAGGCGTGCCGACATCAGTGAAGCCTTTGCCTGCTCTACCGACAATGCCGCACTGCGCAGGTCAGCATTGTTCTCGAGAGCCTCCTCGATGTAGGCCTGAAGCTGCGGGTCTGTGAAGACCTCACGCCATGGAACATTGCCAAAGTTGGCTGTGTCCGAGGCCAGTGTGTCGTTGACTGACACGGTGTCGCGGTACAGACCGCTGACGGTCAGGTCGTCCGGCCTCTCATAGGCTTTGTAGATATGACAGCTGCTCAATAGTGCTGTCGTAGCTACCAGACATATAATTACAAGTTTTCTCATATCTCTTTCTCGTATGTTATTCGGACCACCCATCGTCCGTCCTGCCCTTTGTGATGGCAGGACGGCGTGGATGCAGTCTCTTTTTATTTGGTATACTGTTCTATTTCAGGCTGTGCGTCTGAGTTGTCGACATCTGCCCACTTGATAGGCTTGATCTTCTCCTGCAGGTATTCGAATGCCACGAACAGTGTCGGAACGATGAATATCTGGAGAATCATACCTATGAGCATACCGCCGATGGCTGCCGTGCCAAGCGTACGGTTACCGTGCGCACCTACACCGAACGAGAACATCAGAGGCAACAGACCAATGATCATTGCGAAAGATGTCATCAGGATAGGACGCAGACGGGCAGATGCTCCGAGGATGGCTGCCGACGTAAGGCTCATGCCCTGCTTGCGGCGGTCGAGGGCGAACTCAACAATCAGGATGGCGTTCTTTGCCAACAGACCGATAAGCATGATCAACGCAATCTGCATGTAGATGTCGTTTGACATACTGCCCATGAAGAGCTGCAGCATCGACGTGCTTCCTATAGCACTCATGATGTTGACGAATATGAAGCTACCCATAAGTCCGAACGGAATAGACAGCAGTACGGAGAACGGCAATATGTAGCTCTCATACTGTGCACTGAGGAGCAGGTAGACGAATGCGAGACAGAGCAGGAAGATCATGGCAGTAGTGTTGCCGCTGGTCTGTGCTTCCTCACGTGCCATACCGCCAAGCTCGTAGGTGTAGCCTGCAGGAAGTTCCTGTTGAGCCACTTCAGAGATTGCCTGCAGTGCCTGGCCAGAGGTGTAGCCTGTGCCCGGAGATACCATTACCTGCATGGACGTGTACATATTGAATCGGTTGATGAGGTCAGGTCCGTATACCTTCTTCATGGTGAAGAACTGCGATATAGGAGCCATCTCACCGTCGTTGTTGCGAACCTTCACGTTCTTCAGTGTCTCTACATCCTTTCTATCCTCAGGATCTGCCTGAATCATTACACGGTACATACGTCCGAATCGGTTGAAGTTGGACACGTAGCTACCGCCGTAGTAACCCTGCATTGCTGACAGGATGGTGGAAGGACTGATGCCGGCACGCTTGCAAGCAGCTGCATCAATATCGATCTGATACTGCGGGAAGCTCGGGCTGAATGATGTCTGTGCCGACGTAATCTCAGGACGTGCTGCCAACTTCTCATCGAAATCGTTTACGACAGCGAAGAAGTCGTCCAGCGAACCACCAGTCTTGTCCTGCATGTTCAGCTGTATATCACTCGACATCTGGTAACCCTGAATCATAGGCGGCTGGAAGAACAGCACCTGTGCTTCCTTGATGATCTTCTGTGCACGCATGTAGAGCGTGATGAACACCACGTTTGCACTCTGCATCAGGCTTCGGTCGTCGAACTCCTTCAGCTTGATGATGAACGAGCCGTAGGACGGACCACTACCACCGGTGAAGCTGTAGCCCGCAATCATGGTACGCGACTGCACTGCAGGCTCTGCAGCAATAAGGCTGTCGACACGCAGCATCACTTCCATTGCACGTTCCTGTGATGTTCCGGCAGGCAGTGTCACTGTACCCATAAGTGTACCCTGGTCTTCTGTAGGCACCATGCCCGACGGCGTGATCTTCATCAGCACTACCAATATGATAATGGATGCTGTGACGATGCCGAATGCCACCTTCTTATGGTTGATGAAGTAGCTGACCTTCTTCTCGTACGACTTCAGAGTCTTTTCGTACTTCTTGTTGAACCAGCTGTGGAAGCGGTCTATCTTGCTCATCTTGCTCGGGTCTTTCTTTTCCGTGCTGTGAGGCTTCAGGAAGATGGCGCAAAGAGCAGGACTAAGTGTCAAGGCGTTGATAGCCGAGAAGCCAATGGCTATCGCCATGGTCAGACCGAACTGCTGATAGAAGGTACCTGCCGTACCGCTCATGAAGCTCACGGGGATGAACACTGACATCATGACGAGAGTGATGGATACCAGTGCACCGCCCAATTCCTTCATGGCATCGATGGATGCCTTCTTCGGGTCGGTATAGCCCTGATCCAACTTGGCATGCACACCTTCGACCACGACTATGGCATCGTCCACAACGATGGCGATGGCAAGCACGAGTGCTGACAACGTCAGCAGGTTGATGCTGAATCCGATGACGCTAAGCACGGCGAACGTACCAATCAACGCCACAGGAATGGCAATGGCAGGAATCAACGTAGAACGGAAGTCCTGCAGGAAGACATAGACCACGATGAACACGAGGATGAATGCCTCGATAAGGGTCTTGATGAGTTCGTAGATTGATGCGAAGAGGAACTCGTTGACAGTCTGTGCGACGTTGATCTTCAGACCAGAAGGCAAGGACTTGGAAGCCTCGTCCAACACATCCTGCAAATTCTGCACGGCTTGTGTTGCGTTAGAACCAGGCAACTGCATGGCAATTGCGGTAACGGCCTTATGTCCGTCCACACGGTTCTGGAAGCCATAGTCCTGACGACCAAGTTCTATAGTTGCGACATCCTTGATGCGGAGCACCTCACCATTGTCCAATGACTTGATGACGATGTTCTCGAACTCTTCGACAGTCTCCAGACGTCCTCTATATTTAATGGTGTATTGGTAGGTCTGGTTTCCACGTTCACCGAACTGACCAGGAGCAGCTTCAAGGTTCTGCTCTGCCAATGCTGCGGTGATGTCACTCGGCATCAGTTTATATTGTGCCATGACTGTCGGCTTAAGCCATATACGCATGGCGTAATCGACACCCATCACCATGGCTTGACCCACACCGTAGACACGCTGAATCTCAGGAATGATGTTGATCTGTGCATAGTTCTCGATGAACTCCGTAGAGTAGGTATCGGTCTCATCGTAGAGCGAGAAGATCATCAGGAATGATGTCTGACGCTTCAGAGTGGTGATACCAATCTGTGTTACCTCGGACGGCATAAGTCCCTGTGCCATCTGCACACGGTTCTGCACGTGGATGGCTGCGAGGTCAGGGTCAGCGCCCTGCTCGAAGGTAATCGTAATCTGTGCTGTACCATCGTTAGTGGCGCTTGAGCTCATGTACATCATGTGCTCCACACCGTTGATCTGGTTCTCCAGCGGTGCAATGATGGCATTAAGCACCGTATTGGCGTTGGCACCAGGGTACGATGTATACACCATAATGGTAGGAGGAGCGATATTAGGGTACAGGGTGATTGGCAGCGTTGCCAAGCCGATGAAGCCCAATATCACTATCAATATGGATATAACCGTAGATAGTACCGGCCTGTTTATAAATCTGGCTAAATTCATTTCTAATCTCCTTTTGAGTTATTCCTCGTTAGTCTTTACTGCATTGCCGACTGTATGTTGCCATCCTTCTGGTCCTGCAGGTTCTGCTGGTAAATGGCTTCCTTCTCGGCTGCCGTGATCGGGGTTATTGCATCGCCTGTACGCAGGTTCTGGACGTTCTCGGTGACAATCTTGTCACCTTCCTTAAGTCCACCGGTCACAATGTAGTTCTTGCCGTCGTTGACTGGGCTGACCTGAATCTCTGTAGATGTCACGGTGTTGTCGCTCTGCAGCACAAACACGAACTTCTTGTCCTGGATTTCGGTAGTTGCCGACTGCGGAACGAGGAACACGTTGGTAAGAGCATTGGGGAATACTACGTTTGCTGTACCGCCACTGACGAGCATTCTGTCGGGGTTGGGGAACAATGCACGCATTGTCACTGAACCTGTGGTGACGTCGATGGAACCGCTGATGGTCTCGACGCGTCCCTTAAGAGGATAGATGGTACCGTCGATGAGCTGCAGCTGTATTTCAGGCAGATTCTTGATGATGTCGCCCGAACCATATTCTTTGGTCAGCTCCAGCAGCTGACGCTCGGTCATTGAGAAGTAGGCATACATGTTGCTGATGTCGCTGACTGTGGTCAGAGCTTCTGCACTTGAAGGACTGACGAGGCTTCCCAGACGGTAAGGGATTGTACCTACAACGCCGTCACTAGGACTTGTCACGTTGGTATATTCCAGATTGCGCTGTGCCGAGATGAGGGCAGCACGTGCCTGTGCCAATGTTGCCTTTGCTTGAGCCAATGCATTCTCCTGCGTCTGCAGATCGAAGTCACTGGTTATCTCTTTTGCATTCAGCATCTTGCGGTTGTCGTATGTCAGCTGTTGTGTGTTCACAGCTGCTTCGGCTGTGGCAACAGAAGCCTTTGCCTGATCTACAGCAGCCTGATACTGCACCTGGTCAATCGTAAACAGCACTTGTCCTTTGCGCACCGATGCACCTTCGTCGACATGCAACTTGGTTATGAAACCGCTAACCATTGGGCGGATGTCAACATCCTGCTTACCCTTGATGGTTGCAGGATAGGAATTTGTCAAATTAGATGTGGTCGCATTCACCGTCATCACGGCGCATTCAGGAGCTTTGGCTCCCGACTGTCCACTCTGCCCACAGCCAAAGAGCGCTGCACAACTGGCAAGTAAAATCAATCCTTTCTTCATTTCTTTAAAAAACTATTTTAATCTTATTGTTGTTTCTGCGTACTGCAAATTTGGGCGTATCGCACAAAAGGGGTACTTTACACCGCTGCAAAGGTACGCAAAGAGGTGTTATGACCTATATTTTATCGACGAATGGGCCATTTCTTTAGACGAAAACTCCTACTTTTGCGCCATGTACATACCGGATTTTATAAGGAAAACCATCGACCGGCAACACAGGATATTCTGCATTCTTGCCGGTGGCATGATTCTTTATTCATGTGCCAGCGTGGGAACTCTTGGCGGTGGTGACTACGACGAAGCACCACCCGTGTTCCTTGGCGGAAGTCCTGCACCTAATTCGCTTAACGCCAACAGCAACAGAATATCGATAACATTCGACGAATACATAAAGCTGGACAAGCCGACAGAGAAGATTGTGGTGTCGCCGCCACAACTGCAACAACCGGAGATAAACGCACGCAGCAAGCGCGTCGTCGTCAATCTGCAAGACACACTGCGCCCGAACACGACCTACACCATCGACTTCTCCGATGCCATTCAGGACAACAACGAGGGCAATCCGCTGGAGAATTTCGTCTATACATTTTCTACTGGCGACGTGCTCGACTCAATGTCGGTGAGCGGCACTCTGCTGAATGCAAGCAATCTGGAGCCGATAAAGGGTGCACTCATCGGACTGCACTCCGACTTGGCTGATTCTGCCTTCAAGACCAAACCGTTCGACCGCGTTGGACGTTCGGACAGCCGCGGGAAGTTCAGCATCAAGGGCATAGCACCAGGGCGCTACCGCATCTATGCTCTGCAGGATGCCGACGGAGACTACAAATATTCGCAGCCGGCCGAGGCCATTGCCTTCTACGACTCAATAGTAGTTCCTTACAGCGAACCGGCCATCAGGATGGACACGACATGGGTCGACAGTCTGACCATCGACTCCATAACGCCACGCAACTACACACGCTTCCTGCCCGACGATTTGCTGCTGCGCAGCTTCACCTACGGCAAGAAGAGCCAGCGGCTTGCCAAATCGGAGCGTGCCACGAAGAAGCAGTTCACGCTCTACTTCACGGCTCCTGCCGACACGCTGCCAACGATAGAAGGGTTGAACTTCGATGCCGACAGTGCTTTCGTCATCGACCGACTGACCAGCCGCATCGACACAATACGCTACTGGATAAAGGATTCGCTGATCTACAAGACCGACACTCTGCGCATGAGAGTCTCGTATCTCTACACCGACTCCACAGGACAGCTCACGCCACGCACCGACACTCTTGCATTGGTATCGAAGGAGCGCGTGAAGACAGAGGCACAACTGAAGAAAGAACGTGAGGAACGCGAGAAGGAGAACGAACGCCGTGCCGAACGCGGACAAGCGCCAATAGTCGACGGACCGACATTCCTGCCCGTGGAAGTCTATGCTCCGTCGGCGCTCGACATCTACGACTATCTGTCTCTGACATTCCAGGAGCCGATTGCATCGATAGATACCACAGCACTGCACCTCAAGATGCAGGTCGACACGCTGTGGCAGGACGTGCCGTTCAGCATCGAGCACGACACGATAGACGTGAAGATGTATAATATTCTCGCCGACTGGCAGCCTGGCGGCAGTTATACTTTCGAGATGGATTCTCTGGCGGTGACAGGACTCTACGGACAATTCACCAACAAGGAGAAGAAGGATTTCAAGGTCCAGACCATCGAGAGCTACGGACAGGTGTTCTTCAACATCAGTGGTGTCGACAGCACCGCCTTTGTGGAATTGCTCGACAGCAAGGATGAGGTCGTGCGAACGATCTCCGTGACCAACGGACATGCCGACTTCTACTACCTCACTCCAGGCAAATACGGAGCACGTCTCATCATCGACCGCAATGGCAACGGACTTTGGGATACGGGAAATTACGATGAAGGCCGACAGCCGGAGGAAGTCTACTACTATCCGCAGACGATTGAGTTCAAGGCGAATTTCGACATCACGCAAGATTGGAACATACACTCTCGGGAGCTCGACAAGCAGAAGCCCGATGAGATGAAGAAGCAGAAACCAGACCAGAAGAAGGAAAGGAGCAACAGGAACAACAATGGAAGACGTAACTAAACACAATCCATCGGTCTCGATACGGAATATCATCATGCGTACATTGAGCCTGCTCGTCGTTGCCGTCATGGTCACACTGTCGGCTTCTGCACAGTGCAAAGTCAAGAATGTGGCTTTCGCTGCAGGCGAGAACATCAGCTACGACCTGTACTACGATTGGGGAATCATCTGGAAGAAAGTCGGATACGCCAACATGGAGACCAGAACGTCGAGGTCGGGAGGCTCCGGTGCTTACGACATAAAGCTATTGGCCATCGGCAACAAGACAGCCGACATCATCTTCCGTCTGCGCGACACGCTGATGTGCACCGTGTCGAAAGATCTTGAGCCGATATACTACAAGAAAGCGGCAGAAGAAGGCGACCGCTACTCGATAGACGAAGCGTGGTATACATATAATAATGGTGTGACTCACGTTGCACAGAAGCGCACCCGTCCCGGAAAGAACGACCTGAACACATCGTACGACGACAGCCGCTGCGTCTACGACATGCTCAGCATCATTGCACGTGCACGCAACTACGACATGTCCAGCTTCGAGAAGACGCAAAAGATCAAGTTGCCTCTCGCCACAGGACGCAAGGTGGAGGAAGTGACTATGAAGTATCTTGGCAAAGACAAGGTGAAAGGCAAGGACGGAAACACTTACCGTTGTCTTGGCTTCAGCATCGTCACTCACGACGACAAGGACAACAAGGATGAGGAGTTGCTGCGCTTCTTCGTCAGCGACGACAGGAACCACCTGCCAGTGCGCATCGACTTCTCGCTGAAGATTGGTGCCGCCGTGGCTTATCTCAAATCAGCCAAAGGCACATTGTATCCCTTCGACTCAATCATCAAGAAGTGAACGGCAGGAAATGACCGCGTCCGCTTCAGTCGATTAGAACGCATTGTGGCTAAAGCCCAACGCGTTCCAAGCATCACTTGTGCCGGATGCGCGGGAACAGCTTTCGCACTTTTATGAATTCCTGTCCCACCTTGTCTCCGGCAATGACGGCAGTCACAGCCAGAAGAATCAGCACCAATCCAAAGTAGTCGCGCGGAGTGAGGACTTCGCCAAACACGGTGACGCCGACAACCAGCGCCGTCACGGGTTCAAGCGAACCGAGTATTGAAGCCTGGGTGGAGCCGATGATCTTGATGGCTGCCGTTGTGCACAGGAACGACATGACAGTAGGGAGCAGTCCCAGAGCGAGCAGATTGCCCCATAGAGGCCAATGGTTCGGCACTGTTATCTGCGTGCATCCATGCAGTCGGACAAAGAAGAATATGGTGCCAACCACGAGGACGTAGAACGTGACGGTGAGAGTGGCAACATTAGCCAGCCCGCCTTTATTGACGCCAACGATATACAGGGCATAGGACAAGGCAGAAGCTACGACCAGCCCTACACCGACAAGGCTCAGCGACGAGCCGTCGCTCTTATGATAGAGCAGCATGATGCCGATGAACGACACCGCCAGACAGACAATCGTCAGTGGCTTCAGCTTCTCCTTGAAGAACAGCGCCATCGTGAGGGCCACGAGTATAGGGTATATGAAAAGAATGGTCGAGGCAATGCCGGCATCCATGTAGTTGTAGCTCTCGAACAGCGTCTCCGACGAAAGTGCCATGAGCAGGCCGAGCACGACGAACATCGCCAGATGCCGAGGTTTCGCCTTGAAACTGCGTCCGCGAACGATAATCATCGATGCCACGAGCAGTATGCCAAAGGAATATCTGAAGAACAGCACTGAATCGGCATCCATGCCGTCAGAATAGAGCGGCAAGGCAAACAGCGGGTTCAATCCGTATGACGCTGCACCAAGAGCTCCGAGCACGTATCCTGTCAATTTGTTGGTTTCCATCTTGTCTTTATCCGTTTATCACGCTTCTGCGGACAGGGGAACGGTCCATAAAACAAAAATCCCCCGCCATTTTGTTAGCGGGGGACAAAGGTAGTCTTTTTATTTCAGGTGGGTTCTATAAATTGGCTTTGTCTGATTGCGAGTTTATTTTCGAGGACAATTTGTCTGAGAGCAAAGGAGTATAGCGGGCTATACGACTGAGCGAACAGGCGAATTGGGCCGAAAAGAAGCCGCAAGATGACAAAACGTAACTCACGCTTACTTATTGACTCGTTAATTTATTACGGTGGGAATTTTTAGAACCCACCTTAATACTATCAATCGCACAACTTTGCCTTGATGAAATCTCTGTTGAGATGGGCAATGTTGATGATTGACTCATTCTTCGGGCACTCAGCCTCACAAGCACGCGTGTTTGTGCAGTTACCGAATCCCAGCTCGTCCATCTTGCTGAGCATAGCCTTTGCACGACGCAGAGCCTCGGGCTTGCCTTGCGGCAGCAGGTTGAGCTGTGTGATCTTCGACGAGACGAACAGCATGGCAGAACCGTTCTTGCAAGCAGCGACGCAAGCACCGCAGCCGATGCACGAAGCAGCGTCCATAGCCTCATCGGCAACCTGCTTCGGAATCAGGATGGCATTAGCATCCTGCGGAGCACCTGTACGTACGCTCATGTAGCCACCAGCCTGCATGATCTTGTCGAATGCAGAGCGGTCGACCATCAGGTCCTTGATGATTGGGAATGCAGCCGAACGCCAAGGCTCAACAGTGATGGTGTCGCCATCCTTGAAGCGGCGCATGTAGATCTGGCATGTCGTGGCACCTGTTGCAGGTCC
>CAYXLA010000063.1:0-10231 GCA_964465765.1 uncultured Bacteroidaceae bacterium
CAAAACGTAACTCACGTTTACTTATTGATTGATTAATGTATTACGGTGGGAATTTATAGAACCCACCTTTAGTCATCCGCAAAGGTAGACGTTCCCGCCCATTACGCACCGCACCTTTTTACCGACAAGAATAACGTTTTCCGCGTGAAGAGCGAGGAGTGACGACGTACTGTCAGTCTTTCATGCATCCTATAGGAATGACGTACACGCCGTCCTTCCTTCGGTAGGCATACTGGCCTACGCCAATGACCACCGCCATAAACGATGGGGCAGGCATTTTTCCTGTATCAATCTTGTCGGACAAGGCTATTAGGTTGGCAGCGCCTTCGTCTATTCGTTCTGCACCGCCAATCTTCACTTCCAGCAATGCATAGCTGCCATTGCGGCGGTGAAGCACGGCATCGCATTCCAGACCATTGCCATCACGGTAATGATAGAGCGAGCCATCCAGCGCTTCAGCATAGACACGCAGGTCGCGCACTACAAGATCCTCGAAGAATAGGCCGAAAGACTGCAAGTCGTTGACCAAATCCATCGGACCAAGACCGAGCGCGGCAGTGCCGATACTCGGGTCAACGAAATGACGGGTATCGCTTGTGCGAATAGCCACCCTGCTCCTTATGTTGGGATTCCATGCCGCAAGGTCTTCTATGACATAAAGCCTCTTCAGAGCTTTGATATAGTCCATCACTGTGTTCTCGTCCAAAGTGCTGGCATCATTGGCAAGCATGTCTTTTCGGATGGTCGCCACAGACACCTGTTGTGATATGTTGCGGGCATAGGAGCGCAGCAGAAACTTAGCACGCTCTGCACTTCTCCTTACCTTATCTACCCGCTGAATGTCGTAGTTCACGACGGAGTCGTAGTAGTCGACAGCCTGATCAAGAGCCACATTCTTGGATATGATTGTGGCCCAAGGCCATCCGCCACGGCAGGTAAGGAATGCGAGATTTTCGATGTCAATGCCATTAGTTTGAGGCTCAAAGTCTTTCCCATCGAACAAGTCCTTAAGACTTACCGTACCCGTAGAATCTTCTGACTCATACAGACTCATGGGGCGCATCTTCAGATGGGCAAAACGACCTGTCCCACTATGTATTGTCTCGTCTGCCCCTGGCAATACTGACGAACCTGTTAGTATGAATTGCGACGGCTCGCCCCGTCTGTCCACCTCACTTCGGATGCAGTCCCATATCGGAGGAAGCGCCTGCCACTCGTCGATAAGGCGCGGTGTCTTACCTTCGAGCAGGGTCTTGGGATTAAGCTCTATCATCTGAGTGCTTTGCAGCAAGACGGCAGAATCGCCCAGATCGAGTATGCTGTTTGCCAATTGTTTGGCTGTAGTCGTTTTGCCACACCACTTGGGACCCTCGACAAGAACTGCACCCTTGCCCTGGACTTTGCGTTTCAGCAGCACGTCTGCTATACGATGTTTATACTTTGCCATAAGCGTTATTTTTCCGATGCAAAGTTAAATGATGATATTCTGAATATCAAGCATTTCCCAAACTATTCAGTAATTTGAGGGCAATTCGTTCAGTAATTTGAGGGCGATTCATTCAGTAATTTGAGGGCATTTTATTCAGTAATTTGTAGACGTTTCGTTCAGTAATTTGTGGAATACGTCACTCGCCGAAGCGTTCTTTCATCAGCTCTTCCAGGCGGAGAGCCTCGTCGCGATACTGTGCAGCCTCGATGAACTCCAGACGCTTCGCAGCCTCCTTCATGTTGCGCCGCGTGCGGTCGATGGTCTTCTGCAGCTGCTCGCGACTCATGTATGCCGTGATTGGGTCTGCCACTGCCGAAATGGAGCCCGTCGTCTCCACATACGCCTGCGGTGTTGCGGTCTGGGTTGCGCCCTTCGACGTTACGGTGCCGCGGGCATTCTCCGTCGCCTCTATCGACGGTGCGAACACCGACAGGTTCTTGGCCTTCATGATCTGCTGCGGCGTGATGTGGTGCTCGGCATTATAGAGCAACTGCTTCTCGCGACGGCGGTTGGTCTCGTCGATGGTCTGCTGCATGCTCTCAGTGATGTGGTCGGCATACATTATCACCATGCCATTGACGTTGCGTGCCGCGCGTCCAGCCGTCTGCGTCAGTGCACGGTGCGAACGCAGGAAGCCCTCCTTGTCGGCATCGAGAATAGCCACCAGCGACACCTCGGGCAAGTCCAGTCCCTCGCGCAACAGGTTCACGCCGACCAGCACGCTGTACAGTCCTTCGCGTAGGTCGCTCATTATCTTCACACGCTCCAACGTGTCGACGTCGCTGTGGATGTAGTTGCAGCGGACACCGCGGTCGAGCAAGTACTCCGTCAGCTCTTCTGCCATGCGCTTGGTCAGCGTAGTCACGAGGACACGCTCGTCGCGCTCGATGCGTTGCTGAATCTCTTCCATCAGGTCGTCCACCTGATTGTGGCTGGGACGGACCTCGATGATGGGGTCCAGCAATCCCGTGGGACGTATCACCTGCTCTGCCACGACGCCACCCGACTGTCGCAGTTCGAACTCGGCGGGTGTGGCGCTGACATAGATTACCTGCTTCGCCATGTCCATGAACTCCTCGAACTTCAGCGGTCGGTTGTCCTTGGCTGCCGGCAGGCGGAAGCCATACTCCACAAGGTTCTCCTTGCGTGCACGGTCGCCACCATACATGGCGCGTATCTGCGGCACGGTGACGTGGCTCTCGTCGATGACAATCAGAAAGTCCTTCGGGAAGAAGTCGAGCAGACAATATGGACGCGTGCCAGGCGCACGACCGTCGAAGTAGCGCGAGTAGTTCTCGATGCCCGAGCAGTGACCCAGCTCGCGAATCATCTCCATATCATAAGTGACGCGCTCCTGCAGTCGGTGTGCCTCGACCATCTTCCCCGCCTCCTCGAACATCTGCACCTGTGCGTGCAGGTCGTCTTCAATCTGATGGATTGCCCGCAGGGTAGACTCCTTAGTGGTCATGAACAGATTGGCAGGATAAATCTTATACTCGTCAAACTCAGCCATCGTGTGTCCGGTCAGTGCATCGACCTCCTCTATCGAGTCCACCTCGTCGCCCCAGAACACCACGCGCAGCACGCTGTCGGCGTAGGCAAGGAAGATGTCGACCGTATCGCCACGCACGCGGAAGTTGCCACGATTGAGGTCCACGTCATTGCGCACATAGAGGCTGTCGACCAGCTTGCGCAGGAACACATTGCGGCTGAACGCCTTGCCGCGCTGTACCTCGATGACGTTCTGATAGAAGTCGGCAGGATTGCCCATGCCGTAGATGCACGACACTGACGACACGACCAGCACATCCTGACGTCCCGACAGCAGTGCCGACGTCGCCGCCAGTCGCAGCTTGTCAATCTCGTCGTTGATGGCGAGGTCCTTTTCTATATATGTGTCCGTCGACGGCAGGTATGCCTCCGGCTGATAGTAGTCGTAGTACGATACATAGTACTCCACGGCATTGTTCGGGAAGAAGCTCTTGAACTCGCCGTAGAGCTGTGCCGCCAGCGTCTTGTTGTGGCTCAGCACTAGCGTCGGCTTGTTCACGTTAGCCACAACATTGGCAATGGTGAACGTCTTGCCAGAGCCGGTGACGCCCAGCAGCGTCTGCGCCGGCAGTCCGCTGAGCACGCCATCAGTCAGCTGTGCCACAGCCTCGGGCTGGTCGCCGGTGGGCTTATACGGTGATGTCAGTTCAAATCTATTCATCTTCTATACGTGTGTTCCTTACTCATCTTCCAATCGTTCCGCAAATATACTAACCAGCGCCGACAGGGAACAGCGAAACCCGCGTGTTTGCATTTTTTATATTGGGGCACGTTGGTTTATTCGCACACAAGGGCTATCTTTGCGCGATATTCTGACAGGGTGCACGTAAAGCACGGAGGAAGAGAACGATGAGAAGACACCTAACAACAATAATGTCCGTTTCACTGTCGGTACTGCTGACAATGGCCGTATCGTCATGCGGTAGCTACACCAACGTGTTCAAGAGCAATGACCCCGACTTCCGCTACGAAGCCGCCAAGGCCTACTTCGCCACCGGACAGTACAACCGCGCCTCCACATTGCTGAACGACCTGATAACCATCCTGAAGGGTAGCCCGAAGGGTGAGGAATCGGTCTACATGCTCGGCATGTCCTACTACAACGACAAAGACTACAGCATGGCAGCACAGACCTTCCAGCAGTACTACGCAGTCTATCCGCGCGGAAAGTACGTCGAGCGTTCGCGCTTCTATGCTGGCAAGGCAATGTATCTGGACTCGCCCGAGACGCGTCTGGACCAGACGGACACATACAGTGCCATACAGGAGCTGCAGGTGTTCATCGAGTACTATCCAGAGTCGCAGTACCGCGACGAGGCACAGGACATGATATTCCAGATGCAAGACAAGCTCGTGGAGAAAGAGCTGCTGGCATCGGAGCTGTACTACAACCTTGGCACTTATCTCGGCAACAACTATCAGTCGTGCGTCATCACTGCACAGAACGCGCTGAAGGACTATCCCTACACGCGCTTTCGTGAAGACCTGTCGCTGCTGGTGCTGCGTGCCAAATATGCCTTGGCACAGAACAGCGTCGAGGACAAGCGCATCGACCGCTACCGCGAAGCTGCCGACGAGAGCTACGCCTTCAAGAACGAGTTCCCTGAGAGCGAGAACGTGAAGCTCGCCGACGAAATCCTGGAGAAGACAGAGAAGGTGCTGGCAGGAGTGTCTGAGGACGAATGACAGCAACAGAGAGATATCGAGAGAAATAAAGAAAACATATATACGAGAAGCATTTAGAGTTATGGACTACAAGAAGACAAATGCCGCAACCACAACCATCACACGCGACGTAGTGAAGATGTGCGAAGACACCGGCAACATCTACGAGACGACAGCCATCATCGGCAAGCGTGCAAACCAGATCAGCATCGACATAAAGAACGACCTCCAGAAGAAGCTGGCTGAGTTCGCTTCATACAACGACAACCTCGAAGAGGTGTTCGAGAACCGCGAGCAGATCGAGATCTCACGCTTCTACGAGCGTCTGCCGAAGCCCGACCTCATCGCCACACAGGAGTACATCGAAGGCAAGATCTACTACCGCAATCCGGCGAAGGACAAGGAGATGATGGACTAATCTCCCCGCGAGAGGAAGGCACACACAATTATGATACAGAGAGTGCAATCGCTATATCTGCTGGCCGTGACCGTACTGCTCGTCCTGGCGATGCTGCTGCCGATAGGCTACTACACGCATGTCGGCGAGCCGTTAAGCGACGTGTTGCGTCCGCTAGGCATCACGATGGCAGACGGCAGCCACGAGACCACATGGGGACTGTTCGCCATACTGATGGTCAGCGCCGTTGTGTCATTGGGCACGATATTCCTGTTCCGCAACCGCATGCTGCAGGTCCGCATGACCATCTTCAGCAGCATACTGCTGATTGGCTACTACGTGTCGGTAGGCATATTCATCTTCACGATGAAGAGCAACAGCGGTGCTGAGGCATTCCGTCCAGGCTTGGCACTGGCACTGCCGCTGGTGTGCATCATACTGAACTATCTGGCATTCCGTGCCATATATAGCGACGAGATTATGGTGCGTGCTGCCGACAGGCTCAGAAGAAGATAAGAGAGACACACACTTACACCAATAACACAGCACGCGGAGATTGCTTATTAAGGCAGTCTCCGCGTGTTGCGTTTATTGGTACTATTGATCAGTCAGACTATGCTACTGTTTCTGCCGTCTCACTCTATCAGTCCTCCTTATTGTCCCCATTAGTCAGGACTGGCGTACCGATTAGTCGGTACTGGAGTACCGAGCGTATGGGACGACCGTCCCAACTAATCGGTACTGGGCATGCGACTATATGTCTTTGCTCCGGAGTATACAGGACATGGAGATATTTCCACGGCTTTTCTACCCGTTATGTTGGCTCCACCCAACACTCAACACTCAACATCCAGCACCTTATTATTTCCCTGCCAGGAAGCGCTCTGCTTCCATTGCAGCCTTGCAGCCTCCGGCAGCAGCAGCTACAGCCTGACGGTAGTGCGGGTCTGCCACGTCGCCAGCGGCGAACACGCCCTCCACATTGGTGCGTGTCGATGCACCGTCGGTGATGATGTAGCCAGCCTCATCGGTCTGCACATACGGCTTGAAGACGTCGGAGCTGGGCTTATGACCGATGGCAAGGAAGAAGCCGTCGATGGCAATGTCGTAGTGCTGCTCGTCGCTCTGTCCACGACGCTTCACCACGTGTGCGCCCTCCACGCCATTGTCGCCAAACAGTCCCTCAACATTGTGCTCGAACAGCACCTCAATCTTGGGATTCTGCATGACGCGCTCCTGCATGATGCTCGAAGCACGCAGGAACGGCTTGCGCACAATCAGGTAGACCTTCGACGCCAACCCTGCCAGGTAGTTCGCCTCCTCGCAGGCAGTATCTCCGCCGCCTACGACAGCCACCACCTTACGGCGGTAGAAGAAGCCGTCACACGTAGCACATGCGCTCACGCCTTGTCCGGCATACTTCTTCTCGTCGTCCAGTCCGAGGTACTTGGCAGCAGCACCCGTGGCAATGATCAGTGCTTCCGTCTCAATCACCTTCTCATCGTCGATGGTGATGCGGAACGGCCGCTTGCTGAGGTCGGTGGCAGTGACCACGCCCTGACGCAGGTCCGCTCCGAAGTTCTCTGCCTGCTGCCGCATGTTCTCCATCAGCTGGTTGGCATCTATGCCTTCGGGAAATCCCGGGAAGTTCTCCACGATGGTAGTAGTCGTGAGCTGTCCGCCCGGCTGCAGTCCGCAGTAGAGCACCGGTGCCAGGTTGGCACGTCCGGCATATATCGCGGCTGTATAGCCCGCAGGCCCTGAGCCGACAATCAGAAGTCTTGTCTTTTCTGTTTCCATGTTTTCTCTCTTATATATATATGAATATATGTGTGTATTCGTTTGCTTTCATCTCAGATCCACAATCTCCGCATCGGGATACTGCGAACGGTCGAATGCGAAGAGGCTGTCGGGAAAATTCTGTCGTGCAGCGAAGGAGTCGATGCTTATCACCGTGAGGTCGCGTCCGCCGTGTCCGGCAATGCTGACGACCTTCGGCTGGAACGATGTCCGGTCAATCATGACGACGATGCTCTGCAGGTCACGCTGCCGCTGATTGGTTGTGGTCATGACGACCTTATACACGCCCTGCACTGCCGTCGTGCCGTCGAGTGTGAGGCTATAGCCCTGTTTGTAAAGGTCCAGCCACGCATACGGATTCAGTGCCTGCAGCTCCGCCTCCGTCGGTTCGGCAATGTTCACCTCGTTGGTCTGCTGCAGATATGTCCACTGCGTCTTGCCGTCATACCACGTGCGCAGACCTCCTGCATCGAGTACGAACCTGTTGCCCTTCAGCCTGATGCTGCCCGTCGTCTCATCGCCTCCGGTGCTCACGGTGAACCTCATCTCCACGCCGCCACTGCTGTTCCTGTATGCCTCGGCAGCACGGTCCAACACCTCACGGGCAGTCATGCCGTCCGTCTGTGCCGACACCTCCGCGCCACACAACAGCAGCACCATCAGTGCCACCATGCAGGCAGCCATCCTCCTCAACATCGGTCTGGCGACGTGCGTTACCATTCTTGTCATCTCAGGTTAAGATTGTTCAGCCTCATCTGCAGGTCAGTCTCGTCGACGCACAGCACGTCGCGCGGCTTGCTGCCCTGCGACGGTCCCACGATGCCTGCCTGTTCCATCTGGTCCATGATGCGTCCGGCACGGTTATAGCCAATCTTGAACTTGCGCTGTATCAGTGAGGTTGATCCGAGCTGATGTATCACCACCAGACGTGCCGCCTCCTCGAACATCGAGTCCAGATGTCCCATGTCCACACTTCCTGCACCGCCGCCGTCGGACAGTCCGCCATCGCCCTCATCCACCTCCGGCAGGTAGAACGGCGTCGGATAGCCTTGCTGCTGCGATATATAGTCCACGATATTCTGCACCTCCGGCGTGTCGATGAAGGCACACTGCACACGCACGGGGTCACTGCCATTCAGGTACAGCATGTCGCCGCGTCCTATCAGCTGGTTGGCTCCCGGACGGTCCAGAATGGTGCGCGAGTCTATCATTGCTCCCACGCGGAATGCCACGCGGGCAGGGAAGTTCGCCTTTATCGTACCTGTGATGATGTTCGTCGTCGGGCGCTGTGTGGCTATAATCATGTGTATGCCGACGGCACGTGCCAGCTGTGCGATGCGTGCTATTGGCAGCTCCACCTCGCGTCCTGCCGTCATAATCAGGTCGCCAAACTCGTCGATTATCACCACGATGTACGGCAAGTAGCGGTGTCCCTTCTCCGGATTCAGCCGGCGCTCAATGAACTTCTGGTTATATTCCTTTATGTTACGCAACCCTGCCAGCTTCAGCAGGTCGTAGCGTGCATCCATCTCCACGCAGATTGACGTCAGCGTCTGCACCACCTTCTTCACGTCCGTCACAATCGGCTCCGCGCTGTCGGGCAGCTCGGCAAGGAAGTGATTCTCAATCTTCGAGTAAATGCTGAACTCCACCTTCTTCGGGTCCACCAGCACAAACTTCAACTCCGACGGATGCTTTTTGTAGAGCAGCGACGTAATCATCGCGTTCAGTCCCACCGACTTACCCTGTCCTGTGGCGCCTGCCACCAGTATGTGCGGCATCTTGCACAGGTCCACCATGAACACCTCGTTGCTGATGGTCTTGCCGAAAGCCAGCGGCAGGTCGTAGGTCGTCTCCTGAAACTTCTTGCTGCCCAGAATGCTCTGTCCCGACACAATCCTCGGGTTCAGGTTCGGCACCTCTATGCCGATGGTGCCCTTTCCCGGCATCGGGGCAATGATGCGGATGCCCAGTGCCGACAGGCTCAGGGCGATGTCATCCTCCAGATTGCGAATCCTCGATATGCGTATGCCCTCCTCCGGCTTTATCTCATACAGCGTCACCGTCGGTCCCACCGTCGCCTTTATAGAGCTTATGGCGATGCCGAAGCTCTTCAGCGTCTCAATGATGCGGTCCTTGTTGGCGTTCTGTTCGTCCATGTCCACCGACGGCTCGTCGTTGTCGAAGTGCTTCATCAGGTCCACCGTCGGGAACTTATAGTTCTCCAGGTCCAGACGCGGGTTATAGGGCTCCATAGCCTCCACGCCGGCAGCCTCATCGGGTTTCTGCTCCACGGTGAAGTCCGGTGCCGCCTCTGTGCCGTCGGCAGGCTCATCGCCGCTGCCACCCTTGGCAACCTCCACCTCCATGCCTATCGGTCCGTTTGCAGCCGCTGCCACATTGTAAGAGGCATCCTCGCCTTCATCGTCATCGGCATCATCACCATCCTCCGTGTCGATGGCCTCATCCTCCTTGTCGTCATCCTGATCCTGTGCATCTGCCGCTGCCTCCTTCGGTGCCGATGCTTTCGGCGCTGTCCACGACGTCGTGAACTCCTCCGGCACGGTGCCCTCTTCAGCCTCCGCCGTCTCCTTCTTCTTGCGGCGCAGGTATCCTAAGCCCAATAGCTTACGCAGCCATACCACCGTCCTTGCACTGAGATAAATCATTAGCAGCAGCGCCGTCACCAGCAGCAACAGCGCCACACCGGGAGCGCCAATCTGCGCTTCCAGCCAGCGGTCCATGTTGTATCCGTGCAATCCTCCCAGCAAGAAGAACCTGTCCTCGAAGATGTGTTGCGTGGCATAAGCCAGGAACAGCGACGTCCACACCATCATCACGCAGCAGACGATGAACCAGCGCCACAGCCGTATGCGTGCAATGCGCATCAGCTTGATGCCTGCCACCGCCAGCAGCAGCACGAAGAAGAACGACGACGCGCCGAAAGCTCCGTTTATGAAGCGGTCTGCCAGTCGTGCGCCCTGTGCCCCTGCCAGGTTGCTTGCCTCCACATCGCCTGTTGCCAGGTCTGTCGCCGAAGCTCCGTCCACCAGGCTCTGGTCCGCTCCTCCTGTGAAGAAGAACGACACGAATGCCACCAGCAGATAGAGCATAAACATCAGCAGCATCAGCCCAATGGCGAAGTGCAGCGTCTCGTTCTTGAAGATGGCGAGGAAGCCTGCGCCTCTGCTCTCCTTCTTCTCCTTAATGTCCTTATTGTCTTTCTTATCTTTGTTTCTCACGCTTTTCATCTGCGACACGAATAATTTTGATTTGACAAAGATAATGCCGACGCGCGTAATGCGAAAGCCCAGCCAGCCTATTTTTTA
>CAYXLA010000063.1:10331-11719 GCA_964465765.1 uncultured Bacteroidaceae bacterium
ATTTCCCAATGTCCGTTCTTGGCGGCACCCACCCAGCGGATGATACCTCTCTGTTGTAGCCACGCGAGTTCGCGCTGCAGGGTCTTGCGGCTCAGTCCCAAGCGCTCTGCCAACGTCTTTGTATTTACTGCGACATTTACTGCGACATCTTTGTCGTTTGCACTGGACTCGCCACCGATCATTCTCAGTATATCTCGCTGTCTTTCAGTCAACCCATCCGTGCTTTTTACTGCGACATTTACTGCGACATCCGTCTTGCCCGATTCGTCGGTCTCACGCTTTTCGGCTCCTTGGTGCTGCCTGAGGGTCTCGAGTATTTCCGCAAGCATGAAGTCGACAAATGCGCCCGAGTCTGCCGCATGCGTGCTGGCTGCGATGGCATCGTAGTAGGCCTGTTGGTTGGCGTAGACCATGTTTTCTATGGGCAGATGTTCGAATAGGGGATGCAGCTTACCGAGTATCAATGATTGCCACAGACGTCCCATGCGACCGTTTCCGTCGGCAAATGGATGTATGAACTCAAACTCATAATGGAACACGCACGATCGGATGAGCAGATGGTCTTTGCTCTGTCGTAGCCATGCAAACAGGTCGGCCATTAGGGATGGTACGCGCTCTGCTGGCGGTGCCATGTGTACGAGTCCGTGTTCGGAGAACACCCCTACACCTGCACGACGATACCTGCCTGGATTGTCGATGATGGTTTCCATCATCTGTGCATGCGCCCGCAGCAGGTCTTCCTCGCTGAATGGATTGAGATGAGGAAACATCTCGTAGGTCTTTATGGCATTCTTCACCTCTTGAATCTCTCTGATTGGTGCCACAATGGTTTTGCCATTTATGATGTCGCGCACTTCGTCCTCGGTCAATGTGTTTCCTTCTATGGCAAGCGAGCTGTGGATGGTGCGTATCCTGTTGGCCTTGCGCAGGTGCAAGGCGTCGTCCCGCTCCAGTCTTATGGCATAACGCTCTATCTGCGCCGATATCTGTGCAATCATGTTGATTGCTTCTGCACTTATCGTAAATGGAGGTGTGTACATTGTGTTCTCCTTAATTCCTCGTTCCTCAATCAGCAAATTACGGGAAAAATTGGCGCACAAGCAAGAAAAACGGCGTTGGATGTTGAATGTGTTATGTGGGGTCAGTAGAAAAAGTGCGTGGGATATATACATGTCCTATATGTATGTACCTCTCCGAGGCACTGATAGGGGTGTATACCTTAGCCCCAGTCTGCGCTACGCTTAGGCTGGTTATGCAGAATTCAGCCTCTCCGAGGCTGCACGTCCTCTCAACAACATAACACGCAGCACGCAACACGTTTATAGTCCGCGGAACTTAGACGGAACTTAGACGGAAGCCTATCCCCAGCCCTTCCCTGAAGGGAAGGG
>CAYXLA010000064.1:0-11675 GCA_964465765.1 uncultured Bacteroidaceae bacterium
TGGGGATATGGCCCTGACGATTCTCATGTCCGGTAGCACGTGTACACCTACGAGGCACCACAGCAGGATGACAACGGATGGCATCGGCATTGGGTGTTAAGAGTTGAGTGTTTAGTCTTGGAAAATGTTTGCGGGATGCGTCGGGGATACAAGACATTTCAGTAATTTTGTCTGTGGTAGACGCATGGGCACCATTCGTAAACATTTGATTTATATACACAACAGCACAAGATAAGTGCTAAAGAGCACAGATGGACAAGATTGACAGTATTCATAGACGCACATTCATGGACTGGGTGATAGCCACCAGACCGTGGTCGTTCACCACATCGTCGATACCGGTGTTGGTCACCATAGCATACCTATTCTACCTTGACTGCCACGGCAGTGGAGGACTACATGTAGACTGGCTCAACGCCATGCTCTGCCTGCCGCTACTGATGATCATTCATGCCGGTGGCAATCTCGTGAGTGACTATTACGACTACGCACGCGGAGTGGATGGTCCGGAGTGCGTTAACGGCGTGACATGGATACGTTCAGGCTTGTTCCGTCCGTCGGAAATCCTGCATTTCGGATGGAGCCTGCTCGGAATAGGTGCACTGTTGGGACTTGTATTGCTGTTGCGGTCGGACTTCTCCGCCATTTGGCTTGGTCTGCTCGGACTGTTGCTATCGATAGGCTACTATGCGTTCAAGTCACACATGATGGGCGATTTCGACATACTACTCTGCTTCGCCTTGCTGCCATCCATCGGCACATGCTATGTTGCCACAGGGAGTTATCATCCCGAGATGCTGCTCTTCTGCCTACCTTTCGGACTTCACATAATGGCCATACTGCATGCCAACAACACGCGCGACATCGACAACGACCGCAAGGCAGGACTCTCCACCATTAGCGGCAAGATTGGCTTGCGCATGTCTCAACGAGTCTACGCATTCCTAATCATTGTGCCCTATGTATTGACTGTGGCATTCTGCCTACTGTGCGGACTGAGTTGGTGTCTGCTGGCAACATTCCTGTCGCTTCCTGCCGGCATCAAGAACATAAGGAGCATGATGATGCATGACGGCAGCGACAGTCTGCAGCATCTGGATCAGGATACGGCACAGTTCCAGTTCCTCTTCGGGTTGCTCTATGCCTTGGGATTCGTTGCGGGAGGATTGCTATGAAGACACCTGCTTGCTTCGGCGGAATGAAAGGCGTGGTTGCCGGCATCTCTGTAGCTGCCGTGCTCTGGTTTGTGATGTTCTCGCCATGGACATCACCGATGCTCAACTTCTGGTATGCCATGACATTCTCGGCAATAGTGCTGACCACCATCTCGCTGACCCTGTGCCGTGAGATACTAAAAGAGATACGCCTCAACATGAGGCAGATTGCACTTGGACTCGCCATTGCCTTTGTGCTGTGGTGGGTATTCTGGATTGGCGACAAGCTGTCGCAGCTGATGTTCCAATTTGCCAGACCGCAGGTAGACATGATCTACTCATTCGCCGACGGCACAGACAGTAGGCTGATAGCACTACTACTGCTGTTCATTATTGGCCCTGCAGAAGAGATATTCTGGCGTGGCTTCGTGCAGCGCAGACTCATGCAGAGGTTCAGTCCCAATTGTGGCTTTCTGCTTGCCACGGCATGCTACACGCTAGTACACATCTGGTCGTTCAACTTCATGCTGGTCATGGCAGCGCTCGTAGTGGGAGCCTGCTGGGGATTGATTTACCGTCTGTCACCACGCAATCTAACGGCACTAATCATCTCGCATGCAGTGTGGGATGCCTGTGCCTTCGTCATCTTCACCTTTTAAAGACCACGGAGCAATTTAAACGTCGCGGAGCAGCATGACAATGTCAATGCTACTCCGTGACGTCTGTGTTTTCTCCGGTTGACCGGCATCATGACTCCGACCTTAAGCCGGAATCATGAGGGAAACTTTGAAGCTCTACTGTGCTGCCCAACTGCCATCGGTTGAGAGGTTGAAGCTGTAGGAGCCGCTTTGCAGTTCAAAGTGGGCCACGCTACGACCGAGATGAGTGTCGAGTCCTATGAACTGCACGCCATCAGCCGCATGTCCACCGGCGGACACGCCAGCTGCTACGGGCAGATAGAGTGTGGCTGTGGTATTGGCAGGGACAGTGACGCTGTAGGAAGTGAGATTATCGCCTCCATCGGCAGTCCATGCGACAGATATGGTGCCATAATTGCTCTGGTAGCTACCCTCAAGAGCTGTGTACAGCGCACCAGCCGTGGGCTGAAGGATGAAGTGCTTATAGCCAGGCTGTCCGTTGGCAGCGTCTCCACCCGTTATACCCAAAGAGTACTGGTACATCCACTCACCCACTGCACCCAAGGCAAAATGATTGAATGAGTTCATGCTGTTCTGGTTGTCCGGTCCGAAGGCTACCTCATAGCCATTCCAACGTTCCCATACGGACGTGGCACCCATGGTGACAGGATAGAGCCATGATGTGAAGCTGCGCGATGTGAATAGTCGGTATGCCACATCCCACTTGCCACTACGAGTGAGTGACGGCAACATGCTCGGCGTGCCATTGAAACCAGTCGTTATGGTATATGGACTGAAGGTCATGCTCTTGCCATCTCCGCTGAGCGATGGGTTCGCTGTAAGCTCGGCAAGATACTGCTCGGCTTTCTCCTTATATTCAGGCAGGAAGATGTCATACTTCAACGGCGTGGCGTATGAGGTCTGTGAATGTACAAGCTTACCATCGGCAGTGCGCGTCTTACCTGTTGCTGGGTCGACATAGCAGCGATTCCACTCCTGACGTGCCAGCTCACTGCGCTGGCGCAGAAGATTGGCATAGTCGGTACGACCTATGGCATCGGCGAGTATCGCCGTGGTCTGCATGAAGTGGATATAGAGAGCATTGTTGCACAGGTCGCTCGGCGTGTTGCGGTCCATCGACAGCCAGTCTGCCAAGCCTGTAGCCTTGCCACTGAGATGCGGATATTCCGGACTCTGGTCGTAGAAATCCATGCCATTGAGCCATGCCATCATAGCCTCGATGTTATCTTCGATGATCTGCTTGTCGCCATACTGCTGGTAGAGTTGCCATGGTACCTGGCATACGGCTCCACCCCATGTCGTACCATTGGCAAAGGTCTCGTCGTCGTACTGGTTATAGGTCGGCACCGTACTGCCTATACCTCCTGCCATCTCGGTGTCAGAGCCTACGCCCTGGTCATCGCGCAAAGCCACCATCCACTGGCGGAAGAAGTTGCGTACGTTGCTGTTGTAGGTGGCAGTGCGCGTGTATGCCTGCGCATCGCCAGTCCATCCCATGCGCTCATTACGCTGCGGACAGTCGGTAGGTATGGTGAAGAAGTTGCCCAACTGACTGCGCTGGATGTTTGCGAACAGCTGGTTAACGAGCTTGCCTGTGGAGTTGGCGTCGGATGTCGTAGCACGATAGGTGCCTTGCGGCAGTTTGTCGCTCGAGAGCACCAGTCCCTTGACATTCTCAAGCGGCAACGCTCCGCGATGTGACGGCAATGTTATCTGCAGATACTGATAGCCACGGAAGGTAGTGGTTGGCATGATGGTGACGGCATCGCTACCCTTGGCAATGTAGAAATCGGTGTCGAGAGCAGCACGGTTCGTCTCATACTGCGGACGTCCGGCAATGTTCTTGCCGCGTTTGCCAAACATCTGAACATACTTCTTGTCATCGCCACTGAAGCCAGGATAGAGCAGTTCGCTGCAACGGATGATGACAGTATCGCCCTCTTGAAGCCATCCGGCAGGTATGGAGATGCATGGCACGCCCACCATGTTGACGCCCATATTATATATATATGTATGCTTGTCGGCGCTGCTGGTCGGGCCGAGGGCTTTCGCTGTCAGCGTCTCACGCACCTGAACAAGGCCGTCATAGCGTGCCTGAAGGTTGGGATTCATCCATGAGCGCATGACAATGACCTCGGGCTTACCCCATGAAGAGTCGTTGTATCCTGCTTCTTTCCAACCGCTGACTGCTGCCTCACGACGTGCGTCATAGGTCTCGCCTTGGAAGAATGAGCCCGAACGAATGGGACCATCGGCATAGCTCTTCCACGTAGTGGGGTCGGTGACTACGACGTCACGCGTGCCATCCTCATAGACAATGACCAGACGTGCCAGCAGTGCCTCATGGTCGCCAAAGAAGTTATAGTTGGTGCTGGTGAACGTCATGTATCCGGTGAACCATCCAGGATTGAGCTGTGCAGCAATGGCATTGTCGCCACTGCGCAACAGTGAGGTGACGTCGTAGACCTGATAGGTCAACGTCTCGCGATACTGGCTGTCGCCAGGTGCGAACCAGTCGTCGCCGACATCCTGTCCGTTGATATAGAGCTTATAGGCTCCCATTGCCGAGGCGTAGACACGTGCACTCTTTACGGACTTGGGAATGCTGAACTCATGACGCAGCTGCGTGAGTGCGCCATGCGAAGGGTCGGCAGTAACGACGGACAGTCCTTTGCCGGCGCCACGTACAGTGATGGCTGATGAAGCATCGACACTGACACCTCCGAGGTTGCTGAATATGCCGTAGCGTGAGGAGTCGAACGCCACGGGGTCTTCGCTCATTCCGCAGTCGAGAATCTTATAGTCGGTATAGAGCACCTCATCGCCTGGCTGTGCGGCGAAGCCCACACAAGCCACATGCGGAGCCGTATTGAAATTGCCACCGCTGCCATAAGGGCTGACGGTCAGTTTGGTTCCTTGCGGGAACTTGCGGTTTGTGTGTCCCATGCCAGAGAACCCGCCGAAGCGGTTGGTACGAGGCTTCTGTATGATGAGGTCCTGTCCGTCGATGACGAAATACATCTGTCCGTACTCCACATAGACGTCTATCTGATGCTCGTCGTGGCGTGAAGAGACGGGAAGAAGCTGTCCGATGTTGCTCTCTGGATTGGCAGACTGGCTGACGCTGTGCAATGGTTTGCTGTCGGAATCGTCGGGAGTGTAGCCCACACGATAGACGTTAAGCACCGTCTCCTGTCCTGAGAAGTCCAGTTCTACACGCATGTAGTGCGTGCCATGCAGGCTCTCGGGGTTCTGGAAGGCATCGCGGAAGCGGAAGTCTTCTGCGCCCATGACGAGCGACATGCTGTTGCCCTTGCTGATGCGGAACTTTGTCGAGATGCAGAAATAGCTCTGCTTAGCGGCATCCAGCCGGTTGGCTTTCGATCCTATCCACTGTGCACCGTCCCAAGCACGGATGGTCTTGTCCATGAGTCCAGTTTCGAAACGCGATGCGGAGGTATGCTCCGTGCCACGGTCATCCCACACCGTGAGGTTCCACGTATATGCTCTCTCTGGCTGCAACGCCGCTCCAAGATACTTGATGTTCTGCGACTCACCCGACGTCTGCTTGCCACTGTCCCACACTGTACGTCCGTCGGACTCACGGCAGACAATGATGCGATATGCCGACTGATGGCGTCCACGGTCTGATGACGTCATCTGCCATCCGAATAGCGGATGGGTATCTTCTATGGCCAACGGCTCGGCGTTTGACTGTACGGTAAGGTTGCCTATGCTTGTGTCGGCGAATGCAGACATGGTTGAAGCGCCAACCAACAACGACACCAGCAGATGTCGCAGACTTGAAGTTGCTTTCATGGTATTAAGTAGTTAACTGTGTGTTATAGTCTATTTTGCATGACAAAAATAAGTATTTCGCGCTGCATCGGCAACATGCCGGCACTATACATTGCCATTTTTTGAATATATTTGCCCATACAAACAACACTAAAAGCAATTTCAGTCATGAGAATCAAGAAGACGGCAATAGCATTGTGTGCGATGCTGATGGTGGCAACAGCAGCATCGGCAAAGAGTGAGCGAGTGAACATAGAAGGTAGCCGCGGCAATCTGGTGGCAGTGATACAGACACCGGACAATCTGAAGAGTGGAGACAAGATACCGATGGCCATAATAATGCATGGCTTCACCGGCAAGAAGGAGAGTCCGCTGCTCGAAGGTATAGCCAACAAGCTCGAAGCAGCTGGCATTGCATCGATACGCTTCGACTTCAACGGACATGGTGAGAGCGAAGGCGACTTCCAGTATATGACCGTACCGAACGAGATTGAAGATGCACATAAGGTCTACGACTATGTGAGCCGGCTGTCGTACGTCAGTTCGATAGCATTGGCAGGACATTCGCAAGGCGGAGTAGTGGCAAGCATGCTGGCAGGACAGCTCGGTGCAGACAAGGTAAAGGATGTGGTGCTGATGGCTCCGGCAGGCGCTTTGCGCGAGGACGCTATACGCGGCAATACCATGGGCAAGACCTACGACCCACTGGACCCGCCTGAGTATGTGGAGATGTTCGGCGGTCTGAAGTTGGGTAAGGACTACATCACCACTGCATTCTCACTGCCCATCTACGAGACAGCAGCCAACTACCATGGCAAAGCACTGATGATTCATGGCACGGGTGACCGTCTGGTGCCATACACCTACAGCGTACTGTTCAACCACATCTGGCCAGGCAGTGAGCTACAGTTGCTCGACGGGTTCGACCATGGATTCATGGAGGACTTGGATCGCGTCGTAGACATGGCATCCGAGCACATCATCAAGACGATGAAGCAATAGCGAGAACAAGCATTCCGGTTCTGGCATCCTACGCAGATGTCAGAACTGGAAATATATGAACGGCTGAATGGCTGTGCCTTTCATCTGAATGACGAGCCAGATTGCAGCTACCAGCAGCAGTGCCTTGCCAAGAAGCGGCAGTCGGGTGACAAGGTTGTTGAAGCCGTTCATCCACCTGTCGGGCACGAAATGGGCAGCATAGCCCAAGGCCATGAGAACGAAGACCACGCGATAGCCCGACACCACCTGCGGCAACAACTGCAAGGAGAAGTTGCTGAAGATCTGTCCTATCATGTCGAAAGCCTGCAGCATGTCGCGCTGACGGAAGAAAATCCAACACAGACAAGCGAAGTGGAACGTCAGCAATACTGCTCCCACCTTGCGCCAGCCGGTACTTACGTAGTGCTTATCCCTGCCAAGCAGGCTGCGGAAGCCCTTGTGCAAAGCAAGGGCAACACCATGCATCGAACCCCACAACACGAAGTTCCACGAAGCACCATGCCACAATCCGCCAAGGAGCATGGTGATGATGAGGTTGGCATACTGACGGATCTTGCCCTTACGGTTGCCGCCAAGGGAGATGTAGAGATAGTCCTTGAGCCACGAAGACAGTGAGATGTGCCAACGATGCCAGAACTCAGTGACCGAGGCTGACTTATAGGGCGAATCGAAATTGATGTTGAAATGGAAGCCCAGCAGCAGTGCTATGCCAATCGCCATGTCGCTGTAGCCGGAGAAGTCGCAATAGATCTGTAGCGCATAACCATAGACAGCCATCAGGTTCTCGATGCCAGAATAGAGCAAAGGATTGTCGAACACGCGGTCGACGAAGTTGACGCTGATGTAGTCGGATATGACGACCTTCTTTATCAAGCCTGCCACAATAAGTGCTATGCCACGTCCCATCATGGCGTCGGTGACGACGATGGGTCGATAGAGCTGAGGTATGAAGTCGCGTGCACGCACTATAGGTCCTGCCACCAGCTGCGGGAAGAAGGAGACATAGAAGGCATAGTCGAGCAGACTGCCGATGGGCTTTATCGTACCGCGATAGACGTCGATGGTGTAGCTCAAGGACTGGAATGTGAAGAACGAGATTCCTACAGGCAGGAAGATGTCGAAGGGGCCAAAGGTGCCGCCGGTGATAGACGAAAGTATACCTGCAAAGAAGTTGGTGTACTTGAAATAGCCCAGCAGACTGAGGTCGATGGCGACACTAAGTGCCACCATGAGCCGGCGTGACCGCTGACTTGACATCAGACTCATGCGGCGGGCAATGAGGAAGTCGGACACCGTGACAAAGGCAAGCAGGAAGAAGTACGTGCCGCTACTCTTGTAGTAGAAATAGTATGAGAAGAGCAGCACGAACAGCATACGTGCCTTCCGCTGATGTTGTAACAGAACGTATACGAGGAAGAACGCGGCAAAGAGCCACAGGAACAGACCGCTGTTGAATACCATAGGGGTCTGCGGGTCGTATGTCAGCAGTTCCTTAATTTGATCCCACATAATGATTGAATGTTTTGGCAATGGCAAGATAGAGTAGCTGTCCCTGAAGGGTATAGCCCTCTGCTATGTAATGAACCCTGTCGCGCTGCATGAGATTGGCGCCGTACCAATTGAGGCAGGCACGCGATGCACCACCGCAGGAGTTGTAAAGGTCCCATGACGCCAGATGCTTGTCGGAGGCAAAGCGCTGTATGGTGGCAGCAGCACTGGCAGTACGCGGATTGACACGATAGCCGGCACGTCTGCCGCGTCCGGTACGTTCGTATGACCCTGGAGGCGTAGTCAACAGCACGGGGACATCGGGAAGAGAGGCTCTGATCATCGACAAGAGCACTTCCATCTGATGATAGTGTGTCGACGCATCGTAGGCACGCGAATGGCTCTCATTGGTCCCGAACGAGAGGATGAGAAGATCCGGTCGGGCAGAGACGATGTCCTGCACATGCTGCGGAGTGGAGAAGATGACGCACGTAGCACCATTGATGCCCATGTCGGTATATTGCACCTTGGGACCTGCATATTGCTGCAGGATGTCGCGCACCGTCAAAGGATAGATATGTCCGCGTATATGACTGTCGCCAACATGAAGTATGCGCAGCGTGTCGCGAGACTCTCCCGACAGCACGTCTTCGAGCTTGTCCCAAAAGGGAATGAGCGAACCTGTGGCATCTGCAATCAGGCAGTCACGGGTTTCCTTGAACGTTGACGGGATGTGAACGCGTATAAGAGGCAGCGTGTCGTGCGCGCGGAAGCGCACTGATGCCGTATCGATGACGGCAGCCAAGACATCTGTGCGGGGCACGGGCGGCACTATATCCTGTGCAGACATGCCGATGGAGACTGCAAGCAGCATGACGAGTGCGGACAGGAATGCGTCAATATGCCTCATGCGATGCCGTCTCATCGAATTTAGACTTCCCATACTGCATTGCGTCGAACAGCATCTTCGCCATGTGTCTGCCGCCACGGGAGTTTATGTGTGTGTAGTCCTGATTTGCCATAGGAGGATTGGCCTCGACGAGCTGACGCATGCCGCCATCGCCGCCCATGGCTACGAACATGTTCCAAAAGGCTACGTGCTCGTCGGCAGCCAACTTCTTCTGATAGGTCACGAGGCTCTTTATACCGGGCATAGTGAGTATCTCGCCGTCCTCGGTCTTATAGTCGCGGTCGGCGACGCTGACCACGAGGATGCCAGCTTCAGGGAAGCATTCTTTCAGATGTGAGATGACTGCCCGCATGCCCTTGGCATAGCCGGAATAGTCGGTCATTTCCTGCGATGCGACGTTAAGGCCGAACTGCAGGACGATGAGGTCGTAAGGTCTGACCGCGTTGAATGCCTTCATGGTACGCACTGGCACCGAGCGGAGATTAAGTCCGGAGGCTCCGCGCATGGCGAAGTTGTCTAACGAGATGCCCGAAGCACCGTCCATGGATGCACCATAGAACACAGTCGATGTATCTGCCGCCATGACTCGGAACGTGACAGAGCTGATGTTGCCATGCACTTCGGCAACCGACAGTCTATCTGAACCGTATACTTGGTCTAAGGCTTGAGCTCCGTTGACATCGGCTAAGACATGCACAGCCGAATCGGTGCGGAAGAAGAACGAGGCTTTGTCGCACCGGTCAAGATGGGAATAGAAGCGTTTCTGACCTTGAAGTGTGAAGGTGGCTTCTGCTTGAGGGACGAAATAGCGGTTGGCAATGTCCTGCTTGGCATGGTTGAAGCCTTTGGTGTCCATAATGGAGTGGTTCTCCCACCCTTCTGCTTCCTGACGGACAGACACGCGAGCACCAGACGAAGCAGTGTGTATTGGGACAAAGCCTACGCCGCAACCGCCGTACTGCTGTTGCAGGAAGGAACGCAAGTCGGCAGTGAAGATGTCGCCCTCGATGAATGAGTCTCCGAAATAGGCAATGCGAACCGTTCCGTTGCCTGCACGGTCTAAGGCACGATAGAAAGGTTGCATGCCTCGCTGCGTGGAGTCACTGTAGTCTTCTATGCATGTCACGCCGCCTTCGCACGTGTCGGTGTAGGCTATTATTATGTCCTCTGGCGCAGGGACATCCTCCAGGAGGATTTCAGTCGTATCGTTAATGAGGATGCTGTCGATAGGCAAGACGTCGACAGGAGTGACTGGTTCGGTCTTTTCTTTATGTCGGAGGTCGGACAGAATATCGACATTTCTGGTCTTATAGTCGCCTATAGCCAGCGAAGGGACATAGTGCAGCCCTATAAGCATCAGGACAACAAGCAGGAGTATAACTCCTATTTTGTGTAAATTGTTCTTCACGAAAACTAAAGAGGATTTGTATTTTACCGATTCAATGCACGCTCATCAGGTACTTCATCACTACATCGGCACTCTCACTGTCCTGTGCAAGGAATTCGTCGAGCAACTCCGTGTGAGATGCAAGGATTTGCTTCATGCGATCTCTGCCCACAAAGTCGACATTGCCATCGGGGAATATCTCATAGACCACGCGGTCGTAGACAAGACCGCTGGCATTTATGGCGTCGCCCACAGTTCCTTGCAGGCGAGGTACATCTTTGGAGACAAGGGAGCTGCTGGCTATCTGGCCCAGCGGTTGTGCAACGAAGAACACATGGCCATTGACCTTGGCAGCCTTGGCAAACCAGTTGCCAAAACGATATTTCTTATACCGGACCTGCTTGCAGTTGACGTAGAGGGTATCCTGACAACGGACAGCATAGCTGCGCTTCTTCAAGTATTTCGTGAAGCTGTCGTTATCCGTCGAGTAGATATGATAGTCGGCTCCGCCAGACATATAAATCTGACTTAGGGTTCGTTTTTCCTTGGCAAGCGTGGTCACAGTGTCACCACTGCCAGAGAGTAGCTCCTGCAGGTTTGAATACACCATGTCCTGACAATATGCCTGACAAGACAGGAGGATGCAGACCAATACTAAAACAGTTCTCACCATAGGTTTACGTTTGAGGTACGAAAGTTAGTCCATATTATTTTACTGCACAAACATCGGGCACATAAAATTCTTGTCGGTCCATTCCAAGTAAGTGATTCGTGGGTAGTAGCATGTTGAGACCCACAGAGGAGATTATCAATTCCGGACTTGCAATACGCTCTCTGGCACTACAGAATGTACTCTCGAAGGCGATCGCAAGCACTTAACTTCGTCCGAGAAGATAAATGACTCGCACTTACCAAAGCTTGCAATTATCATACCAAGCCTTGCAATATTCGTACCAAGGCTTGCAATATACATACCAAGCCTTGGTATGAGGCACACATGCGTCTTCTCCGGCGAACTCTTATAACCGAAAAGGCAAAGGCTTATAGGTGAAAAGGGGACAGTAGAAATTAGGTGTGGATAAGCGAATATGGTAGATATGTATCCGCATCCGCCAGACTATGTATTCATAGGTTTTCATGTCCTTCATGTATGTACCTCTCCGAGGGTGCGCCGCGCACTCCGCTTTTCCAGTCTGCGCTACGCTTAGACAGGTTATCCATTTAATCAACCTCTTCGAGGCTGCACGTCCTCTCATAACATAAAGCCTATCCCCGAC
>CAYXLA010000065.1:0-11637 GCA_964465765.1 uncultured Bacteroidaceae bacterium
CAGAAACAAAGATATTCAGGTTTGTCCCATTGCTGAAGCAAGCGATTTGGGGCGGCAACAAGATAGTCCCATTCAAAAAGCTGAACTCTAAGCTTGACTCTGTCGGCGAAAGCTGGGAGATATCTTGCGTGCCGGGTCACGAGACCAAGGTCAGTGCCGGAGAGTATGCAGGCATGAACCTTAGCGAACTTGTTGACCACCTGAAGGACAAGCTAGTTGGCAAAGCCTGCTACGAAGCGTTTGGCAATGAGTTCCCACTGCTCATCAAGTTCATCGATGCACAAAGCCAACTCTCTGTACAGGTACATCCCGATGATGATGCAGCACGTCGACGTGGCATGAACCATGGCAAAGCGGAGATGTGGTATGTGATGCACAGCGAACCTGGAGCCACGCTCTACAATGGTCTCAAGCGGTCGATAACGCCAGAGGACTATCGACTCATGGCGAACGATGGTACCATTACCGATGTCCTCGACTGCTATGATGTCCGTCAGGGTGATGTCTTCTTCCTGCCTGCAGGCAGGATTCACAGCATTGGTGCAGGTATCTTCCTTGCAGAGATTCAGGAGACGTGCGATGTCACCTATCGCATCTACGACTTCAAACGCAAGGACAAGGATGGCAACTATCGTCAGCTGCACACGGCTGAAGCTTGGGACTGCATCGATTACAGTGGCGACGATGACTACCGTACGCACTACACGCCGCGCCAGAATGAGAGGGTAGAACTTGTCTCCTGCCCTAAGTTCATCACATCACTCTACGACATCAACGAGACAAAGACCATCGACTACAGTTCGTTCGACAGCTTTGTTATACTTATTGGTGTTGCCGGAACTGGCACCATCAGTGTCGACGGTTCAGCTCCTGAGACCTTCTGTGCAGGCGATGTCTTGCTGATTCCCGCCATTGCAAACAGTGTGTCGGTAAGCGGGAACATGAAGTTCCTCGAGACTCACATCTGAGAAACCATAGACACCTATCTGTTCTTCAGGTACTCGTAGCCAAAGCGGCAGCGCAGACAGTCGCGGCGGTCACAGTATTGCAGCTGCAGTTGCATAAGTGCCTGTGAGTCTGCTGCATTCTCTGCATCTATGCCGGAACGTGCCCACAGACGTGTGACGCGGTTGTCTTCGGGCTTGAGTTGCATGAGGAAGCCGAGGGCACGCTGACATAGTTCTTCCCGACTCTTGTGACGACCATAGGCGAAGAGGAAGGGTACGATGCTGTTGATGATTATCAGGTCACAACTGCGCTGACCCAAGATCTTGGCACTGCGGTTGCCGGCATTGCCAAAGCTATAGTGCGTGTCCCAATATGTCGAGGCTTTGAGGTCGAGTAGACTTCGGATGCCATCGAGACTCTCTGTCTCGAGCACCCGTGAAAGGAGTGACTCTTCCTTGCAGAACAGGTTTACTAACTGTGAGATGCGCAGGCATGGGAAGTTGCGTGGATGCAGTCGCAACAGCTTCCAACGGCTTGGGGACAATGGTGCAGCAAAGCCGAACTTATGGCTTAGGAAACGATATTCATTTTTCAGCTGAAGGCAGTAGCTGTCGGATGCTGCCGTTTCATCGTCAGCCGGAAGAAGTCCTGCCATTCCCATAAAGGCAGCTTCAATCTGCAGTGGATTGTCGCGGTGATGGCGCAGTGCACCATAGTCAAGCCGTGATGCCCAATCTTCAAACACATCTCCGTTGAGTCCGAAGCCCATGTTGCGTGCTATGGTGACGAAGAGCACGCGCTCCCAATCACCTCCGAAACGTGTGAGTCTGGTGTTCAGCAGTTCAGACTTCTGCTGCAGTCGCTCCACCTGTAAGGCCGATAGCCATGAGTGGATCTTCAGACGCGGCAAGTGATTGTTGACAGAGAAGCATGCAGGATAAAGGTCTTTCTGTCGGAGCGCATCATAGCGGCTGATGATGTCATCGGGACAGTGTATGACGAGTTGCGGAACCACATTACCGTTATGACACACGGTCTGTGCATCGGAAGTCTCTACAACGTGCAGTATGACGTTGTTGTAGGCATCGTCCAACTGGTGTCCGTGGGCATACCACTGCGAAGCACGTTGGTGTATCTCTACATTGCCGCTCCACATGATGCCGCCGATGCGCAGCTTGGCATTGAAGAAATCAGGTCCTGCATCGTGGTTGTGCTGTCCTGCGTCTACCACTTCGACGCTTTGGCCGTCGGTAGTCATCAGGGGCATAGGTGGATATAGGCGGTGTTTCCAGACGTAGTGAAGCAGCTGTTCCATGTTAACAAGGCTTTAATGCAATGTACAAATGTAAGGAAAATATTAGTTTTGTAGTTCAATTGAACAATAACGAAGAATCCAAGGAATATGAAGATTGCACTGATAGGATACGGGAAAATGGGCAAGGAGATAGAACGCATTGCCCTGTCGAGAGGTCACGACATTGTGGCACGCATAGATATTGACAATCAGGCTGACATGGACGGTGCTGCATTTGCATCGGCAGATGTGGCAATAGAGTTCACAAGTCCCAAGACAGCCTACGCCAATGTGCTGAAGGCTATGGAGCGTGGCGTGAAGGTGGTGTGTGGCAGTACCGGATGGATTGCCGAGCATGATGAAGAGATGCACGCACTCTGTGAGGGACAGGGCAAGACATTGTTCTGGAGTTCCAACTTCAGCCTCGGAGTGGCAATATTCCGTGCCGTGAACAAGTACTTGGCACATATAATGAATGGATTTGATGCCTACGATGTGACGATGAGCGAGACCCATCACATCCACAAGCTGGATGCTCCGAGCGGCACCGCCATAACGTTGGCAGAAGACATTGTGACGGCATTGGACCGCAAGAATGGTTGGGTGAAAGGTTCATTGACAGCTGCCGATGGCACCGTGAGTGGTACGACAGAGTGTGCTGCCGACCAGCTGTCGGTAAGCTCAATACGCACTGGTGAGGTACCGGGAATACACAGCATCAGATATGAGAGCGAAGCCGACAGCATAACCATCACGCACGATGCCAAGAACCGTTCAGGCTTTGCCTTGGGAGCAGTGCTGGCAGCCGAATATACGGCAAAGCACAGCGGCTGGCTGACCATGAATGACCTGTTCCCTTTCTTGAAACAATAGGACGACATTCATTATATATATAAGAGACACTCATTCCGTATAAAGAACGAAGAACGAAACCGTAATTGCTTTTATGAACATAGATTTCAAGAATGTACCACGCAGACAATGGATCAAGCTGGCCGTGGTGTTGGCTTTGTATGTGTTGTTCCTGCTGTGGGTGAAGAGTTGGCTGGGAGTGGTGGTCATACCATTCATCTTTGACTCATACATCACGCACATCATACCTTGGGGTTTTTGGCGCTCGTGGAAGGATGGTCTGGGTCGCACCGTGATGAGCTGGGTAGATGCCATTGTGTTTGCTGTGGTGGCAGTCTATTTTGTCAATCTGTTTGTCTTCCAGAACTATCAGATTCCTTCGTCATCTCTGGAGAAGTCCCTGCTTGTAGGCGACTATCTGTATGTCAGCAAGCTGAGCTATGGACCGCGCATTCCCAACACGCCGTTGTCATTGCCTTTCGTGCAGAATACGTTGCCGTCGGGAGGCAAGTCTTACTCAGAATGGCCGCAGTGGAAGTATAAACGTGTGGCTGGATTGGGCAAAATCAAGCTGAATGACATTGTAGTGTTCAACTTCCCTGCTGGCGATACGGTGGCACTGAATCAGCAGCAGAGCGACTTCTACAGTATGGCTTATGCTGAGGGCAAGCGTGTATATCGCAACAGCACAGTGAATATGGACAGCCTGACGCGTCGGCAGCAACGCACCGTGTTCGATGTCTACTACAATGCCGGACGCCAAGCTATCCTGAACAATGAGGCTATATATGGCAAGGTGATAACGCGTCCCGTGGATCGTCGCGACAACTACGTGAAGCGATGCGTAGGACTTCCTGGCGACACGCTGCAGATCATCGACACGCATGTATGGTTGAATGGGCAGCAGATTGCAGACCCAGAGAACATGCAGCTCGACTACTTTGTGCAGACCACAGGCATGCCTATTCCTGATAACATATTCAACGAATTGGGCATCAGCACAGACGACCGCCTGCAGTTGAATCCTGCCAGTTGGGAGGAACAGCTTGTCAGCATGGGACTGACACAGCGTGATGCCAACGGTTCATTGGCACCAGTGTACGACCTCCCGTTGACAAAGGCGATGCTTGCCACACTGCAGAGCAACACAAAACTGATAAGCCACATCGCCATGGAGCCAGAGCAGACCACCGGCATGAGCGACTTCTATCCGCTGAATCTATATACCGATTGGGACCGCAACAACTACGGACCGATATGGATTCCTAAGCGAGGTGCAACGATTCACCTCACCGACGACAACCTGCCCATATACGAGCGGTGCATAACGGCTTATGAAGGCAACAGTCTGGAGGTCAAGGACGACGGCTTCTACATCAACGGTCAGAAGACCGACGAGTACACGTTCCAAATGGACTATTATTGGATGATGGGCGACAACCGTCACAAGAGTGCAGACTCGCGCTATTGGGGCTTTGTTCCCGAAGACCATATTGTCGGCAAGCCAATATTCATTTGGCTGTCAATCGACAAAGACAAGCTCTCGGGCAGCAGTATCCGTTGGAATCGCTTGTTCAACTGGGTAGACAACATAAAGTAATCTGCGCGACCTATACCATTATATATATATACGCATCCCGCAACAATGAGAACAGTCTTCCGATGGATATTTGCTGTGTTGGCAATCGTGGTAGTTATTGTGCTGCTGCGCACATTCGTCGTGACCACATACAGGGTCACGTCTGCCGGCATGGAGAACCGACTTCATCGTGGCGAGAGTGTTCTTGTAGACAGATGGAGCTATGGATTGCGCACACCGTTGGAAGGCTTGTTCGGCTATCATCGGCTGAATGAGAAGGCTGTCGGTCGTGGTGATGTGCTGGTGTTCGATATGCCTGCTGTCGGGACAACCGATGGCGATATGCTCATTGGACGATGTGTTGCTGTCCCTGGCGATGTCGTCTATCTCGATTCCTTGTTTGTGAATGCAGATGCTGAGCCGCATGTCACCTCCGATGCCATGCCGTTATATCTGCCGCAATCGGGCGGATATGTTGAGGTACAGCCATGGAACGTAATGTTGCTGCGCAACACTCTGGCACTCCATGAAGGGAAGCATGCCGATGTGCGCGGCGACACTCTGCTGGTCGATGGTAAGCCCGTAAGGTTCGCGAAGCTCAACCGCGAATACCACTGGATTGCAAGTGACAATCCTGCAGATTTGTCCGGCTCAAAGATATTTGGACTTGTGCCAAAGCACTTGTTTGTCGGTAAGGCGTGTCGTGTTTGGCTGACTAAGGACATTGGCAGATTTCTCATGAAGGTAGAGTGAAACCGTAGGGAAGTACGTACAGGGTAGGAGAGAAACGGTATGGATGCATATTTCAGTATGGCTTATTTGGCTCCGGTGGAGTATTATGCACAGCTGATGAGCAGCGACAGATGCTTCATTGAGCGGTACGACAGCTACATCAAGCAGACATATCGCAACCGTTGCTTCATTGCAGGACCAGAAGGGAGGCAGATCCTGACAGTGCCTGTCGAGAAGAGCGATAGCCCGAAGTGCCTGATGAAGGATGTGCGCATATCCGACCATGGCAACTGGAGGCACCTGCACCTAATGGCGTTGGAGTCGGCATACGGAAACACTCCTTACTTTGAGTTCTATCGTGATGACTTCGTCCCATTCTATGAGCGTAAGTTCGAATTCCTTGTAGACTTCGACATGGAACTATGCCACATGGTGTGCAGTTTGCTCGACATCGAGCCCGACATCAGACTTACTGACGACTACAAGACCGCCTTCGCTGACGGCGAGCACGACTTCCGTGAGACCATCCATCCCAAGAAAGACTACCGTGAAGTTGATGCCGAGTTCCATCCTGCAGAATACTATCAGGTGTTTGGTAGGCAGCACGGCTTCCTTCCGAACCTTAGCATTGTGGATCTGCTGTTCAACATGGGTCCGGAGAGTGTCATTATCCTAAAGAAAAGTATTGTTCCCCATGCTTGAAGTGAAAGCTCCTAACGGTGAAGACCGCGTGCTACTGCATTGCTGCTGTGCTCCGTGCTCCTCGGCAATCATAGAATGTATGCTGGCAAACGGCATCCGTCCCACCATATTATATTATAATCCCAACATCTATCCGTTGTCAGAGTACGAGACGCGCAAGAACGAAGCCAAGCGTTTTGTATCCTCACAAGGTCTCGACTTCATCGATGCCGACTATGATTATGAAGCATGGCGGCACGACATCAGTGGACTTGAGGATGAGCCTGAACGCGGTCGTCGTTGCTTCCGCTGTTTTCTGCTGCGACTGACGGAGACGGCACGCTATGCTGCAGAACATGGGTTCACGGTGTTCACCACCACGCTTGCCTCATCGCGTTGGAAAAGTCTTGACCAGATAAACGAGGCTGGACGACAGGCAGCATCAATGTTCCCTGGCGTAACGTTTTGGGAACAGAACTGGCGTAAGGGCGGCTTGCAGGAACGGCGCAACACGCTGCTGCGTGAGTATGGGTTCTACAACCAGCAGTATTGTGGTTGTGAGTTCAGCCTTCGCTGCATGGAGCGCCTAAGGGAGATACATAAGGGTTGACAGCATCTCGGGCGCAAGGATGCGGTTGGCTGCATCGTTAAACTGCTCGGGCGTAAGGCTCTCCACCTTTGAGCAGAGCTCTTCGAACGTCACGTAGCGGTCGTAGTGCAGGAAGGTTCGCGCCATGCCCAAGGCGTTGTTCTCATTGTTGTCCGACGCCACTCCCGCCTGTCCTATGAACTGCTTCTTTGCCATGTGTAGCTGCGAAGGCGTGATGCCTTGGCGCATCTTCCCGAATTCCTTGTTCACGATGTCCAGACACCGGTCGGTGTCTTCCTTGTTGCATCCGAAATAGACACAGAATATTCCGGTGTCGGTATAGGCTGTATTGCTTGCTTCAACGTCATAGACCAGTCCGCTATGTTCGCGCAGTGCCACATTCAGACGGCTGTTCATGCCCGGACCGCCCAGTATATTCGTCAGCAGATTGGCTGCTACAAGCAGCCGGTCATCGCCACTGAACGACGGTGCACCTATCGCAACATGCGTCTGTCGTGTATCTTTTGCCATTGTCTGTGTGCATCCATGCATGCCGTAAGGCTTGTTGCGTTGCGCCTTGCAGGCTCTGCGATCCACGTCACAGCTGTACCTCTCTACCAGTCTGACGATGTGGTTGAAGTCGTGGTTACCAATGATGAAGAACACCATGTTGTCCGGACAGTAGGTGCGACTGTAGAATGTCAGTGCGTCCGCCGGAGTGTATTGCTGCAGATGTTCCTTGTCGCCAAGTATGTTGCGGCCCAACGGATGCTGGCTGAAGATGAGGCTCTCGATGTCATCGAATATAAGGTCGGCGGGCGAGTCTTCATACGAGTCGATCTCATCCATTATTACCTCCACCTCCTTGCCTATCTCGTGCTCGGGAAAGGTGGAATGGAAGGCAATGTCGCACAGCAACTCCACTGCACGTGGCAGATGCTCGCGCATGAACGAGCAGTGCAGCACTGTCTCCTCCTTATTGGTATAGGCATTGATGTTGCCGCCGACGTTCTCCATACGGTTCAGTATGTGCCACGACTTGCGCTTCTCTGTGCCCTTGAACAGCATGTGCTCTATGAAATGTGCCATTCCTGGTGTGGCGTCATCTTCGTCGCGTGTGCCTGCATCGACGGCAAAGCCGCAGTATGTCACCATTGACGGACTCTCCATGTGTATGATTCTAAGTCCGTTGGACAGCGTGGCAGTATGATAGCGTTCTTGTTCCATTGTGCGGATTCAAGTGTAAGTGGGCTGCAAAAGTACGGAAAACTTATGGCGGTTAGTGTGGAATTTCAGATATTTGCATGTCATTACAAACTGATACCTAATATGAAAGACGAAACGTTGAAGTCTATACAAGATATTCTGCACCGTGAGGCTGCGGCAGTACTCAATATACCTATCACCGATGCTTTCGAGCAGGCTGTTGATGCCATTGTGGAACAAGTGCATGCCAAGGGAGGCAAGTTGGTGACCAGTGGAATGGGCAAGGCAGGACAGATTGCCGAGAACATTGCCACGACATTCTGCTCCACAGGTATTCCTGCTGTGTTCCTGCATCCCAGTGAAGCACAGCATGGTGACCTTGGCATCTTGCAGGACGATGACATCATCTTGTTTATATCCAACTCGGGCAAGACGCGCGAGATTGTCGAGCTGACACGCTTGGTCAAGGTTCTTGTTCCCGACCTTAAGTTCATCGCCATCACAGGCAATCCCGACAGTCCGTTGGCTAAGGAAGCCGACATCTGCATCAGCACCGGCAATCCCAAGGAGGTATGTCCGCTGGGAATGACGCCCACCACGTCAACCACAGTGATGACCGTTATTGGCGACATCCTTGTCGTTGAGGTTATGAAGCGCACAGGGTTCACCATCGAGGACTACTCCAAGCGCCATCATGGCGGTTACTTGGGCGAGAAGTCAAGGTCATTGTCTGCATCTTCATCATGCGAAAAGTAATAGGCATAGGAGAAACCATACTGGACATCCTGTTCCGCAACAACCAGCCCACAGCGGCTGTACCTGGCGGCTCGGTGTTCAATTCCATTGTGTCGTTGGCACGTCTGGGTGTCACGACGTGCTTCATCAGTGAGGTTGGTGGCGACCATGTCGGCAACCTTGTAAAGGCATACATGCACGACAACGGCATCACTACCGACTATCTCGACACCTATACCGACAACAAGTCTCCCATTTCGCTGGCGTTCCTCAACGATAACAACGATGCGGCCTATAGCTTCTATAAGAACTATCCCGAGAAGCGTCTCGACGTGGAGTTGCCTCAGGTGGAGAAAGACGACATTGTGATTATTGGCTCATACTACTCGGTCACTCCTGCCTTGCGCAGCAAACATCTGGAGCTGCTCGATGCGGCACGAGATAAAGGGGCAATAGTCTACTACGACTTCAACTTCCGCTATCCTCACAAGAGCGAAGCCATTAAGTTGGCTTCCTACATGCTTGAGAATATGGAATATGCCAGCATCGTGCGTGGCTCTGCCGACGACTTCATGTGTCTCTACGACATGACCGGTGCCGACCGCATCTACGATGACAAGATTCGCTTCTACTGTCCCAATTTCATCTACACACAGGGCAGTGGCGACGTCTCTGTGCGTACCGACAAGGTGCATAAGGACTATCCCATAAAGCCCATAAAGACTGTCAGCACCGTCGGTGCAGGCGACAACTTCAATGCAGGACTGCTGTACGGACTGCTTCGCCTAGGCATTGGTATCGACGACATTGATAACATCAGTGAGAGCCAGTGGGATGAGATTGTCGCTTACGGCATCATGCTGGCATCAGAAGCATGCCTCTCGTACGGCAACTCCATATCGAAGGAGTTTGCCGCCAAGATTGCATCTGCCGGCTTGCATTGACTGTGTTGCGTGTTACGCCCAACGTTTCACGTAACACATAACCCCCAACACGTAACCCGTAATATGGTCCTTTAGCGCGTGTACCTCTCCGAGGTACCACGTCCTATAGCGTTGATGCACTCACGATACCTCATGTCCTCTTAATATCTTTCACGCTTCACGCAACACGCTTCACGCAGCACGTTTATGTCCATCCTGCTGTGGTGCCTCGAAGAGGTACACTAACAAGAAACCCCAGACTAAGGGAACGCAGTTTCCGCAGTCTGGGGTATTGGACGCACTCCTATATCGTGCCTCGGAGAGGTACACGCATATAGGATGTGGATATTCCTGCCTTTTCTTTATTTAGCTGTCAGCAGGAAGTAGTTCTTCTTACCGCGCTGTACCAGCAGATACTTGCCATTCAGCAGGTCGTCTGCCGTAATCATGCGGTCAAAGGCATCCAGTTTCTCTTTGTTCAGCGATACGCCGCCTCCCTGTACCAGCTTGCGCATCTCACCCTTTGAGGCAAAGCACTTGCTGCGATCGGCAAAGAGGTCCACTGCCTTTATGCCTGCTGCAATCTCGTCACGCGACACCTCAAACTGCGGCACGCCCTCGAACACCGATAACAGAGTATCCTCGTCGAGTCTTGTCAGTGCATCGTGTGTACCGTTACCAAACAGAATGCCCGATGCTTCTACGGCTGCGTCGTAGTCTTCTTTCGAGTGAACCATCACCGTCACCTCTTCTGCCAGACGCTTCTGCAACTTGCGCTGTCCAGGGTCTTGCTGATGCTCTGCTATCAGGTTGTTGATGGTCTCCTCATCGAGCGATGTGAATATCTTTATGTACTTGGCAGCTTCCTCGTCGCTGACGTTCAGCCAGAACTGGTAGAACTTATATGGCGATGTGCGCTTCGGGTCAAGCCAAACGTTGCCGCTCTCCGTCTTGCCAAACTTCTTTCCGTCGGCCTTCGTTATCAGTGGACATGTCAGACCGAATACCTCGTTCTCTGCACCCAATGTGCGGCGTATCAGCTCTGCGCCTGTAGTGATGTTTCCCCATTGGTCGCTACCACCAAGCTGCATCTTGCATCCATAGTGCTGATACAGATACAGGAAGTCATAGCCCTGAAGCAGCTGGTATGTGAACTCTGTGAACGACAGACCGTCGCGTGCCGTACCGTTCAGACGTTGCTGCACGCTATCCTTAGCCATCATGTAGTTCACGGTGATGTGCTTGCCCACGTCGCGTACGAAGTCAAGGAACTTGTAGTCTTTCATCCATTCGTAGTTGTTCACCATCAAAGCCTTGTTTGGGGTGTCAGCATCAAAGTCCAGGAATTTAGACACCTGCTTCTTTATGCACTCCTGATTGTGATACAGTGTGGCATCGTCAAGCAGGTTACGCTCCAGGCTCTTGCCCGAAGGGTCACCAATCATGCCCGTGGCACCACCTATCAGAATGATTGGTCTGTGTCCGCATCTCTGCAGATGGCGAAGCATCATGATGCCGCACAGATGACCTATATGCAGTGAGTCTGCTGTCGGGTCTGTTCCAAGATAAGCCGTCACCATTTCCTTCTGCAGCAGTTCCTCTGTACCGGGAATGAGCTGAGCCAGCATGCCGCGCCATTTGATTTCTTCTACGAAGTTCTTTGTCATCGAATGAGTCTTTCTTAATGATATTGTTGTTGAGTGTTGTTTCGCTATTGCAGCGCAAAAATACTGCCTTTTGCCATAAATCCCCGCATCCCTTCTGAATATATTCGCTGCCGCACCCGCTGCTACACCACCACCACTTCTACTTCAGTTGTTGATCTGGCCTCTTGTCTTCATGTTTAGAGAATCTCCATTTGCTTAACACGTTAGTCTTATCTTGGGCCATAATAGAGACTAACTTCGACATGCCCTATTTTGTAGCACAGCTGTCTCATTATTTTATCCTCTTTTTCTTTTGTTGTGAAATAATTGTATCTTTGTGGTGTTCGCATCCTGCCATACACTTATAGTAAGTTGAGGCTGGGTGGAACATATATATTGAAAAGGCGTTTTTGTACGCTTTGGTTTTGACACAGTAAGAATCTCGCAAATTC
>CAYXLA010000066.1:0-11544 GCA_964465765.1 uncultured Bacteroidaceae bacterium
CTTATAGGGTTGGTCTACGGCACGGATGCCTTCGGTCATCCACTCTGGTGCGGGAGCACCCTTGAGGTAATGGTTGAAGAACTGCATCATGCGCTTCTGGAAGTCAACCTTGTTGGGATACTTCTGCGGCCAGTGCGGCTCACCAGTATAGTTCAGCATCCAGCAGGTCTTGCCATTACGCTTCATAGCTACGAAGAACTCGATGCCCTGATACCATGGCACATGTCCGTCCTGGTCGTTGTGCATGATGAGGATAGGCGTCTTCACCTTGTCGATGTTGAAGAGCGAAGAGTTCTCCTTATACAGCTCCGGTGCTTCCCAGATGGACTTGCCGATGCGGCTCTGTCCGTGTTCGTACTGGAAGGCACGTGCCATGCCACTCCACCAACGTATGCCACCGTAGGCACTGAACATATTTACGACAGGCGCGCCACTCTCAAGAGCAGCGAAGCGGTCGGTACGTGTTGCGAGGTAGGCTGTCTGATAGCCGCCCCATGAATGGCCGCAACCACCGATGTGCTTCTCGTCTACATAGCCCTTGGCAATCAGGGCATCGATGCCAGACATGACGTAGTTGTAGCAACTCTCGCCGGGATGTCCGTCGGTGTAGTAGATGTCGGGATTGAAGACAATATAGCCGTTGCTATTATAAGTATGGTAGTCAATGGTGGAGCGATGCGGTTCGGGCATGCGGTAGCCATACATCGTCGACGCATTACGCTCGTAGAAGTTGACCACTACAGGGTACTTCTTGTTCGGGTCGAAGTTGGCAGGTTTGTATATCACACCCTGTGCCTTGTGTCCGTCGTAGGCTGTCCACTCAAGGAGTTCTGCCGTACCCCATACATACTGGTCCTGCTGCGCCACGAGATTGGTAATCTTGTTGCTCTTCTTGAAGCTCAGGTCCGAACCTATCAGGTCGGGGAACTGCTCATAGGTCTCCACGGTGTAGACGATGTCGTTGGTATCCTTCGCCTTGACGATGGTGTTGAGCTGGAAGTTGCCTGCGATGAGCTGCTGCGGTGCAGCTGCCTTGGCAAACGAAGCGCTGTAGTAGCCATAGCCATAGTGCACGTCATCGAAGCCGCGCAACAGCTGTGTGGCGTTAGGATCAATGGAATGGCGGTCGGGGTCGAGGTTGACAAGACGATACTGTATCTTGGTCTGCGAACCGTTGACAGTCAGGTTGACAGGTGCAGAAGCTGCCTTCGGGCAGAACTGCCAGATGTCGTAGCGGTCGTAGAGAAGTATCTTGCTGTCGCCGTCGGTCCATCCTGCCGTGCCATAAGCATAGGGATAGTCGGGCACATCATTGTCGATGTCCCATGCAGCAAAGGTCTGCGGCGTGGTGAGACGATGCTTCGTGCCGTTTGCCATCTCGATGGTGTACCAGCAGCTGTCGTTCTCCTCGTAGTAGTAGGCATACTTCGTGGCAGGCGACAGACGGAAGCGTGCGTAGTCACCGCTGGCTATCTGCGTGCGACGTCCGGTATTGAGGTCGACAGCATAATAGTCGCTGCGTGTGCGTCCTTCCCACATCGACGACACCGAATAAGGCTCCGATGTGCTGGCAAGTGCATAGTCGCCGTCACCGTCGGGGTCGGTCATGAGTTGCTTCAGACTGTTGTCGTGCAACTGCCAGATGGCGCCTGTGGCAAGGGTCAGCATTGCGCTGTAGGTCTTCTTGAGGTCGTTGTTGCGGTTATAGCTCTGCACAGGATACTGCACAGGCTCGTCCCAGCTCCATACCTGAACGTTAGGACGCTTCTCTTCAAGCTGCGTGGTGTCCTTCTGCAATGGTTCGGGCGATGTGCCGAAGAAGAGTCGTGCACCACTCTTGGAGAACTTCACAGGACCATTCTCGCTGACCACCCATCCTGTAGGCAGACTGCTGTTGCCCTTTGTGGCTACCGACTGTGCCTGTGCACCGTTCTTCGACAGATAGAGCGTCATGTCCTTATATGTCGTCTTCTTGTCTTCGCCGAAGAGGAATGCCAGATTGTGGCCCTGCTCGTCGAGTGTGGCGTGCTTGTATTCACCCCATCCCTCTTTCACGCGTACAGCCTTGCCATCCTTGACATTCACGACATAGATGCCAGGCTCATTGCCTGCAGCTATGAAGTAGAGCACGGCAGCCTTAGGTGCGAAGTTATAGTCGGTGACAGATGCATAGGTCTGTACCTTGCCATTGCCGAGCGGACGCACATAGAGCGTAGAGTCCTTCTTGCCGCCACGCTGATATGCCACGTAGTCGGCTGCCTCGGACAGATGATAGTTTCGGAGCGAGTCGATGACGTCCTGCTTGCCGCCTACAGAGTAGATCACGAGTTTGCCTTGTGGCATCTCGTCGTCCTTCACCTTTGCCAGCTTCAGCGAGTCACTGACAGCTGCCGGTACGGTGTTCTCCAGCACCAGGTACTTCGATGATGAGGAGAAGGCGAACTTGCCTGCCGGCGTGAACGCTGCCACCTCCTTGCCGTCGGCCTTGGAATAGACATACACACTCTGGTCGCCGTCCCATGGCGACACCTTGGCTGCAACCCACTTGCCATTGTCGCTCATCACGGTCTGCGTGATGCGCTTCCATGGTGTCAGGTCGTCGATTGTCATGCTGCGCTTGGTCTGTGCCACGGCAGTAGCGCCACAACACAGGAGCAGCATCACTAATGTTAAACTCTTGAACTTGTTCATTTGCTGATTCTATTATTGATGTTGTATTTATACGTTTACAGTCAACTCGACCGGACAGTGGTCCGACCCGAGTATCTCGGTGTGTATGCCCGCTCCCACCAGTCGGTCGTCAAGACGGTTCGAAGTCAGGAAGTAGTCGATGCGCCACCCTACGTTCTTCTCGCGTGCATGGAAGCGATACGACCACCACGAGTACACACCTGTGGTGTCTGGATAGAAATGTCGGTAGGTATCGATGAAGCCTGCCTGCAGCAGACTGCTCATCTTGCCGCGCTCCTCATCGGTGAAGCCTGCATTGCGATGATTGGTCTTGGGGTTCTTGAGGTCTATCTCCTCGTGTGCCACGTTCATATCACCACACACAATGACAGGCTTCTTGCTGTCGAGCGACAGCAGATAGCGACGGAAGTCGTCTTCCCACTGCATGCGGTAGTCCAAGCGGCGCAGCTCTTCCTGCGAATTGGGTGTGTAGACGGTGACGACATAGTAGTCGTCCATCTCGAGCGTAATGAGTCGTCCTTCATGGTCGTGATCGTCAACGCCCATGCCATACTGCACCGACAGCGGCTGCAGGCGTGTGAAGACAGCGGTGCCCGAATAGCCTTTCTTCTCGGCATAGTTCCAGTACTGTTGGTATCCGTCGAGCTCCAGACTGAACTGTCCTTCCTGCATCTTCGTTTCCTGCAGGCAGAAGAAGTCAGCATCAAGAGCCTTGAAGGTGTCCATGAAGCCCTTGCCATAGCAAGCGCGTAGTCCGTTGACGTTCCAGGATATAAGCTTTATCATAATTGTTGTCAGAATTCTATCACAGTTGCCAGATACTTGAGGAGGAAGAAAGCAAAGAGCACATACGAGGCGGTACGCAGGCGGCTGAAGTGCCCTGAACATACGTTTATCAGCACATAGCTCATCACACCCATAGCTATACCGTCGGATATGCTGTATGAGAATGGCATCATCACCAGACAGATGAATGCCGGTATGGCATCGGCATAGTCGGTCAAGTCAATGTCCTTCAGCGAGCGTGCCATCATGAGTCCGACGATGATGAGCACAGGTGCTGTGGCTGCCGAAGGCACCGACAGGAAGAAGGGAGCCATGAAGAGCGACAGCAGCAGACAGACTGCCGTGACGAATGCCGTGAGTCCGGTGCGTCCGCCAGAGTTGATGCCCGACACACTCTCGACGTATGTCGACACCGTGCTTGTACCAAGCATTGCTCCGGCAGTGGTGCCTATAGCATCTGCCATGAAGGCCCGGTTAAGGTTGTGTACAGTGCCGTCGGCACGACGGAACGGAGCCGATGCACCTACCAGCGTACCAACAGTGTCGAACAAGTCGATGAAGAGGAACGTGAACACCACCACAAGCATGTCGATGGAGAAGATGTTGGAGGCATCGAACTTCATGAACACGGGTTCGATAGACGGTGGCGTGGCCAAGAACCCTTGCCACTTGGTCAGTCCCAGCGGTATGCCGGCAAGCGTGGTGATGATTATGCCAAGCAGGAAAGCGCCTGGCACCTTGCGTATCAGCATCACTGCCGTCACCAGCAGACCGAAGAACGTCAGCAGTACAGACGGGTCGCCGAAGCTGCCCATCGACACAAGTGTAGAAGAGTTCGAAACAACTACACCTGCTGACTTGAGTCCGAGCAGCGTGATGAACAGTCCTATGCCCGGTGCAATGGCATTGCGCACAGACATTGGCAGGGCATCGACCAGCTTGGTGCGCAGTCCCGTCAGCGTGAGTATTATAAACAGTATGCCCTCAATGAGCACTGCCGTCAGTGCGAACTGCCATGAATAGCCCATCAAGCCACACACGGTGTAGGCAAAGAAGGCATTCAGTCCCATGGCAGGAGCAAGGGCGAAGGGCAGCTTGGCATAGAATGCCATGATGAGAGTTGCCAATGCCGATGACAATATGGTCACGGTGAACAATGCACCGCGGTCCATTCCTGTGTCGGAGAGTATCGACGGGTTCACCGCCAGCACATAGGACATGGTCAGGAATGTGGTAAGTCCGGCAACTATCTCCGTCCTTACAGAAGTTTTGGAAGCGTCGAATCCAAACAGACGCTGTAGTGTGTTGGTCATATCTACACCTTAAAAAACCTGTTGGCACAATTGAGCACAACATTCGTGCAAAGGTTGCCAAAATCTCCGAGCCTTGCAAGCAAACCTCTCAAAATACCACCTACAAGCGAGGCTTATATTGTCTCCGACAAAGTCTTATATAAGAAATGGCAAAGTCTTATATAAGAAAGTGCCATCGCAAACGTTATCTATGACCATTTCTTATATTATCTCTGGCGGGTGCAATTAGCCTTTCTATAACGCACTGAATATCAGCACCTCCATGGACGTTCAACCATAGCATCTATGGACGTTCAACCACAACTCTGTGGACGTTCAGCCACAGCCGCGTGGACGTTCAGCCACAAATCTATGGTTGAACGTCCATAGGGGCACTGACTTTCAGCGTCTTATAACGAGCCATAATCTATACCAAAGGACATCGTACAGGCCCCCGTCGACAGACGGTGCGTCAGAAGTGCAGACCATAGCTGTGCTTGACCTCACTCATTACGAATGTACTCTCTATGGAGCCGAGGCTGTCGATGCTGCCAAGCACGTTTATAATGAATTCGTTGTAGTACTTCATGTCGGGTGCATGCACCTTGAGCAGGTAGTCGTATTGCCCTGAGATGTTGTAGCACTCGGTGACCTCGGGAATGTCCTGTATCATGGAGACGAACTCACGGGCGATGTCTCTGTTCATGCGTCGCAGCTTGACGTTGCAGAACACCACGAAGCCTTGGTTCAGCTTCTCGGCATCGAGCACCGCTATGTACTTCTTTATGTAACCATTGTTCTCGAGCCGGCGCAGGCGTTCGTAGACTGGCGTAGACGAGAGACTGACCTGCGATGCCAGCTCCTTGATGGTCAGTCGACCGTTCTCCTGCAATATGCGCAGCAGCTGCAGGTCGGTCTTGTCTAATGTCACGATGGGTATGTTTCTGTCCATAGTTCACCAAGAGAAAAATATTCTGCCATTCGTCCACACAAGTATATCCCTATGGACGTTTATTCTTATGTTTGCGGCAAATATAGGCATTTTATCCATATTGCGGCGAATAGTTGTACATAATGCCTACGAGCCGTAACTTTGCCAGTGAAATAAGAACAAGAACACAAACAACTAAAAGTATTAATAGCTATGGCAACAAAGAACTATCATTTCGAGACCCTGCAGCTCCATGTAGGACAGGAGCAGGCAGACCCCGTCACCGACTCACGTGCGGTGCCTATCTATCAGACTACATCTTACGTGTTCCGCAACGCACAGCATGCTGCCGACCGCTTCAGCTTGCGCGACGCCGGTAACATCTATGGCCGACTGACGAACTCCACTCAAGAGGTGTTCGAGAAGCGTATTGCCGCCCTCGAAGGTGGTACGGCAGCACTGGCACTGGCAAGTGGTGCGGCAGCAGTAACGTATGCTCTCCAGAACGTTGCAATCAATGGCGACCACATCATCGCAGCCAACAATCTGTATGGCGGCACATTCAACCTGATTGAGCATACACTCAGCACGCAGGGTGTTAGCTCTACCATCGTCGACCCAAGCGACTTCGACGCAGTGGAAAAGGCGTTCCAGCCCAACACCAAAGCCATAATAGTCGAGACATTCGGCAACCCGAATGCCAGCGTCACCGATGTCGACAAGATTGCAGAGATAGCACACCGCCACAACACAATCGTCATCGTCGACAACACATTCGCTACACCCTACCTGTTCCGTCCTCTTGAGCACGGAGCCGACGTCGTTGTAGAGTCGGCAACGAAGTTCATTGGCGGTCATGGCACAACCCTTGGCGGCATCATAGTAGAGGCTGGCAAGTTCGACTGGAAAGCCAATGCCGACAAGTATCCCACACTGGGTGCACCCGACCCAAGCTATCATGGTGCTGTGTTTGCCGATGTGGCTGGTCCCACGGCTTTCGTCACACGCATCCGTTGCGTCATACTTCGTGATACCGGTGCAGCCATCTCCCCCATCAGCTCTTGGTTCTTGCTGCAGAGCCTCGAGACACTGTCACTGCGCGTAGAGCGTCATGTGTACAACGCACTGAAGGTTGTGGAGTTCCTTGCCAACCATCCAAAGGTGGCTAAGGTGAACCATCCGTCGCTGCCCGACCATCCTGACCATGAGCTGTACAACAAACTGTTCCCCAACGGCGGAGGTTCTATCTTCACCTTCGAGGTGAAGGGCGGACGAGAGGAAGCATGGGCTTTCATCGACCATCTGAAGATTTTCTCACTGCTGGCAAACGTTGCCGACGTGAAGAGCCTCGTCATTCATCCTGCCACAACAACGCACTCGCAGATGACGCCGGAGGAGCTCGAGGAGCAGCACATCTATCAGTCGACGATACGCCTGAGCATCGGAACAGAGCACATCGACGACATCATCGACGACCTGAAGCAGGCTCTCGATGCCATTTGATAAGGCACGACAGCTGTAAAAGCAAAGCAGTCCGCCGCAGACATATAGTCTTGCAGCGGACTGCTTCGCTATTATATAGAGGTATCAAACCTTCAGGAATATCTTTCTCTTATAGAGGAAGTAGAGGAACAACCAGCACAACAGTATGTAGGCAGCGTCGAGCACTGTCTGCTGACACGATTCAGGCATCAGACCTGCAAGGCCTCCGAAGATTGCCTTAGCAGAGAAGTCGAAGCTGATGAATGCCTGTGCCAAGTAAATGGTTATGGAGTTGACGCCGATGACAACAAAGAACAGTGTCCAGTTGCGGCAACCACGTACATCGACCACATAGTAGAACAGTGCGAACATAAGCAGCGAGTAGGATGCCACAGCGCATACGAACGAGCTCGACCACAACATCTTGTTGACGGGCAGAATCATGTTCCACAGCACTGCAACAACGAGGAATGCCACACCAGCATATGCCATATATAGAGCCTTGCGTGTAGGGGTCAGTCCTTCCTTTTCATATCTTATCCACTCACCGGTCAGCATGCCAAGCAATGCCGTAGAGATGGCAGGGATTGTACTCAACAGTCCTTCAGGGTCGAAGTCACCATAGCACAAGCTGCCAGGAAGCAGCAGTCGGTCGAGATATCCTTCCAGACAGCCCTCACGCGACAGTGGGCTGGCACCAGCAGGTGCATCGGGAGCACCGACGAATGTCGACAGCAACCAGTAGCCTATCAGTATGACACCTACTATACCTACACGTGTCTTCCAGCGTGTGTTCATGAAGATGAGTGCTCCAAACATCCATGCCAGACCGATGCGTCCCAGCACACTGGCATAGCGTTGGGTGGTGAAGTCGAGCGTAGACAACAGTCCGTTGTAGATCACACCCAGCAGCACGAGCGTCAGACCGCGGCGTATCACCTTTTTATATATGTCTGCCTCGCTCTTGCCTGAAGCTCTCTGCTTCGACAGCGAGAACGGCCACGAGATGCCTGCAATAAAAAGGAACAACGGGAAGATGGTGTCGTGATGCACCAGTCCGTCCCATGGCACATGGCTCATCTGTGCTGCCAGTCCGTTGAAGAATGCGTTCGGGAAGATGTTGGCAAGACTGGCAATAAGCGTAGCACCACCCATAATGAAGAACATGTCGAAGCCTCGAAGGGCATCGAGCGACTGCAGTCGCTGCGGCATTGGGGCCGCCTTGGTCTGTTTGTTCATAGCGTTACATAGGTTATAATTGATATGATGGGCAAAAGTAGCACAAAAATGTTGTACCTTTGCGCGTCCAAGAGCAAGAAACTTAATGATGGGAAAGATTCGTGTAAAAGACAAAGACTTCGCCATATCCATTCCGGAGGCGGAAATTCTGAAGCAGGTAGACCGTGTTGCCGCCGAACTGAGCCGCGACCTTGATGGCAAGCATCCACTGTTTCTGAGCGTACTCAATGGCTCATTCATGTTTGCTGCCGACCTTATGAAGCGCGTCAACATCCCGTCGGAGATACAGTTCATCAAGCTACAGTCTTATCAGGGCACCAATACCACAGGCACCGTGCGCGAGACGATAGGCTTGAATCAGGACATCAGCGGACGTACTGTGGTGATTGTGGAAGACATCGTCGACACAGGCTTCACCATGAAGCACCTCGTAGAGTCACTACAGAAGAAGAATCCGGCAGAGATACACATCTGCACACTGCTGGTGAAGCCAGACAAGCTCCAGGTGGAGCTCAACATTGAATACGTGGCAATGCATATTCCCAACGACTTCATACTTGGCTATGGACTCGACTACGATGGCTACGGACGCAACCTGCCCGACATCTACACGCTTGTAGACGAGCAGTAAGGAAGATGAACAAACATATTCTGAAACAATAACACACAAAAAGAAGGACTGAACATTATGCTTAACATCGTGATTTTTGGTGCTCCAGGTTCCGGCAAGGGAACACAGAGCGAGAAGATTGTAGAGAAATACGGCATCAACCACATCTCCACGGGAGACGTGCTGCGTGCACAGATCAAGGCCGGCACAGAGCTGGGCAAGACAGCCGACGGCTACATCAAGCAGGGACAGCTTATTCCCGACTCGCTGATGGTGGACATTCTGGCATCGACACTCGACAGCTTCAAGGACAGCAAAGGCGTAATCTTCGACGGCTTTCCACGCACCATCCCGCAGGCAGAGGCTCTGAAGAAGATGCTCGCAGAGCGCGGACAGGACGTGAGCGTGATGCTTGAGCTCGACGTGCCCGAAGATGAACTGATGACCCGCCTCATCAAGCGCGGACAGATGAGTGGACGTGCCGATGACAACGAGGAGACCATCAAGAAGCGTCTCGACGTCTATCACTCGCAGACATCACCCCTCATCGACTGGTACAAGAAGGAAGGAAAGCACAGCCACATCAACGGACTGGGCGAGCTTGAGCGCATCTTCGGCGACATCTGCGCCGCTATCGATGCAGTGAACAAGTAAAGACAGACAGCAACACGCGTGACACAGCCCCGAGCACAGATGCTGCAGGGGCGGTGCCACGCGTTGCTTATCAATAACACCGACAAGAACAAGCAGCACATCATGGCAGAATCGAACTTTGTTGACTACGTTAAGATCTACTGCCGTTCGGGCAAGGGCGGACGCGGTTCTACACACATGCGTCACGTCAAGTATATCCCCAACGGTGGTCCAGACGGTGGCGACGGCGGACGCGGAGGTAGCGTCATACTGCGCGGTAACCGCAACTTTTGGACTCTGCTACACTTGAAGTTCAACCGCCACATCATTGCCGGCAACGGAGAGAACGGTTCGAGAAACCGCTCCACAGGCAAAGCCGGCGAGGACAAGTACATTGAAGTGCCTTGCGGCACCGTGGTGTATAATGCCGACACAGGCGAATACCTGTGCGACGTGACCGACGACGGACAGGAGGTAGTGCTGTTGAAGGGCGGACGCGGTGGACAAGGCAACTGGCATTTTGCCACTCCCACACGCCAGGCACCGGAATACGCACAGCCAGGCGAACCCAATCAGGAGATGACGGTGATAATGGAGCTGAAGCTGCTGGCCGATGTCGGACTGGTGGGATTTCCCAATGCAGGCAAGTCCACACTGCTGTCGGTAGTCTCGGCAGCCAAGCCAAAGATTGCCAACTATCCGTTCACCACGCTCGAGCCAAACTTGGGCATCGTGCCGTACAGAGACAATCAGTCGTTCGTGATGGCAGACATACCCGGAATCATCGAGGGTGCCAGCGAGGGACGAGGACTGGGACTGCGCTTCCTGCGCCATATAGAGCGCAACTCGCTGTTGCTGTTCATGGTGCCTGCCGATGCCGACGACGTGGCACACGAATACGAGGTACTGATGAACGAGCTTGTGACCTTCAACCCCGAGTTGGCAGACAAGAGCCGCGTGCTTGCCATCACCAAGAGCGACATGCTCGACGATGAGCTCATGGCAGAGATGGAACAGACGTTGCCCGAAGGCTTACCCCACGTGTTCATATCATCGCTGACAGGTCTTGGCATACAGAAGCTGAAGGACACACTGTGGACGGAGCTGAACAAGGAGATGCCAGACGACTACAGTTCACTGGTACACCGCGAGAAACCTGTAGACTTGCTGCAGCAGGAGTTGCACGACGAGGGCGAAGACGAAGACATCACGCCTACCGATGAGAAGGAGGATGACGATGCCGACGACATCGACTGGGACTGGCTCGACGAGCAGTACCTTGGGAAATGACCCTGCCGCAGCGTTAAGAACCGCAAAAGACATAAGTTTCGTCGATACATCTTGTCGGTACGTCGAAAGTATTACGCGACTTGCATCTCGGCAGCATACCTTTGTTGTGTCGGAAGGAGACAAGGTCTTCCGCCGACAGAAACAACAAGAAGTCTGATTTTTTAAGATAAGGAGATTGATTTATGATTACAGAAGATTTCATGGCAAAGATGGTCGAGTATGCGTTGAACGACGGCAAACTTCTTGCCGACAATAAGACCGACAAGAAGTAAGGAAAAGACATAAAGCTGCTTATCCGCCGAGGGCGGAAGCGGGATTAGTACATGTTTTCATTATGTAGGGCGTATCGCTGAGAGTGCGGTACGCCCATTTTTTGTGCTTATGTGCGACTGATGCCCGACATAGCCTTCTATGGATGCCCATCGTTGGGTTCCAAGGATGGGCATTCTATGGTCCTTTGAATGGGCATCCTTAGGTGCTATGAATGCCCATCGTTAGACCCTAAGAATGGGCATCGTTAGGGTGCCTACTCGGGCAAACACGGGATTATTGAACGGTTTCGCTCTAAATAGAAGGTTTTTGAACGAGAG